>DASYDW010000150.1 GCA_036499395.1 Pirellulales bacterium | reverse complement strand
CTCGGCCAATGCCAGTGCTCTGGCGACGGACGGTCAGGCCTTGTACGCCGTGCCCGAACCGTCGACCGTGGCCCTGTCCCTCATGGGAGGCTTTGGTCTGCTGTTGGCGGCGTTGCGACGCCGTCGTGCGGCCTAACCCCGTAACGGGTTCGATCGCTAAAACTTGAAAGCGGCTCTTCACCGCCGGGCACAAACAAATGTGCCCGGCGGTTTTTTTGCGCGCGGATGGTTCGCGGGTGCGCCGACGATTGATTGGCAAGGTAAGACATCTGCGGGCGGAGAGTCTCGCTCTCGACTCGTCTGCGACGAAGACATACTTATTCCGCTTTGCGGAAAAAGCATGACACCAGCGTTGCAGTGCGATGTACTGCGATTGCGTATTGCGTATTGCGTGAGAGATTGGCTGGTGTAAACCTGGAGGGCAAGACGCTTGCGGCGGCGCGGCGTGCTCCCCTGCCCTGTTGTGCGATTCGATTACTGCGTGGCCACGGCCGAGGTTTCGTGCAGTTCGGCCAGGTGGGTTTGGATTTCGCTCCAGCGCTTGGCCAGTTTGCGGTTCTTCAGGAATTCGGCCTTCATGTCCGCGCGGGTTTTGGCGATCTCGCCGCTCAGCGCTTTGGACTGGGCTGTCATCAAATCGCGCTCGGCCGAACTCGTGGCAAGTTCCTTCTTCAGATCCGCGATTTCGGCCGTGTGAAAGGCGACCTGCTGCTTGGCGTCCGCCACGGCGGCCGTGAGCGAGGCGGCGTCTTTCTGCGCGGCCAGTTTTACGTCAGCGGCTGTCGAGATCTGCCGATCCATCTCGTGGAACAGCATGCCGTAATCGGTCAATTGGCGTTCAAACTTGCCGTCGAAGACGCGGGTTTGCGGGTCCGTGGCCTGCGCCGGCTGATTGTCGCGCAGGTAATCGTTGACGCGCTCGGCCGGCAGCATCTTGGCAAGAGTCTCTTGATCGACTCCGGTAAACACATCATGACGGTCGATCGGCATCACTTCGTAAAGAGTCCAGCCGCCGGGACTGCTGGCCACGCGTTTCAATTGGCGGTCGGACATCTTCATGTTCGGTTCCAGCGCGATGCTCTTCTCGCCTGGGTCGGCGCCGACTTGAAATTCGCCGAGGTAGCCTGTGGCGTCGAAGGCAAAGAGCACGGTCTTCGCCGTCAACCGATGCGGGGTGGGGTTCTCAACAAGCACGCTTCCCTTGCCGGTATTGGAATTGAACGCCCGCTCGGGGCTGACATTCGTCCAGACGCGGCCGCGATCTACGACGACGTCGTGCAGTTTGACCTGCGCGGCGCGAACCTCTTCGGTCAACGTGGGCAGATCCGGAGGACCATCGACCTGCGCATGTACCGCCTGCTCCCACTTGTTGGCCTCGGAGCGCCACGCCTGATTCGTCTTCAACAGGCGCATCGAGAAGTAGAAGAACGGCAGCGTCGCCACCAGGATGAGCGCTACCAGCACCTTGCTCCAGATACTCATGGGGCCTCGGAATCGTATTCGGTGGTTGCGCTGTATGCGGCGGAACTTCCACGCGCGATTGCCCAAACGACTCGCACGGGGGCTGACGGAATCCGCAAGCTAGAAGTGCATAGCCCAATGTGGGACAAGAACTTACGTTAAGTCCCCTTGGATCGATATTAGGCACCCCTGCGGCGAGTGTCAACCAGCGAGGTTTGGGCAAACTGTCAGCATAATGTTCCCCACTTTGCGCCGCATCCGCCACCTGACATTAGCCGCCGGCAAAGTCACTGTGACCGCTACATTCGTTCAAGTCTTACGCAGATTAACGCCGAATTCTGTTACGGCGAAATGGGGGATGCCGCGCAAGGGGCGGCAATCCCGACCAAACGCGTCGCTTCGGGGCGGCTCACCGGGACGTGTGGTTGAGACCTGGCTGGCTTAAGGACTTTCGCAGAGGCTCAGCGGCTTGGTTGCGGGAACCGCCGTAAGTCGCGAAATAGTCCGCGGACTGCCTAGGGCTCGATTCAGCTTTGGGAAGAGCAATGTCTGTGAATAAACGATTGGTGGAAAAGTACGGGCGACAGTGTCCCGGTTCGCGTCTGCGGGCGTGGGCCCCCCTGGCGCTGTTGTTTCTCTCGGCGCTAGGCTGCACGCGCAATTTCTACCGCACCCAGGCGGACCAGGAAATCTCTTACACGATCCACCAGTTGTCCAGCCTGTCGCGCAACCCGCTCGAGTATTTCAACGTCTACACCGATCCGCGCTCGCGGTTGTTCGATCCCACGAACCCTGACCGGCCGCCGATGCCTCCGGATGATCCGGAAGCTCACAAGCTGATGCACGCCGTCAATTATATGAACGGCTATCGCAAGTGGTATCGCAATGGCACGGTGCCGGTCGTGGATTTGAATTGCTGGCAGCAATACCTGCCCGGCGCCAATGAGGAAGGTGCGATCCCGCTGGATATGGGGACGGCGATGGAACTGGCGCGATTGAACTCGCGCGATTATCAATCGCAGTTGGAAACCTTGTACCTGGCGGCGATGGACGTCACGAGCGAACGATTCCGCTTCACCACGCAATGGTTCAACGATCCCAGCGCGACGTACAACAGCCTGGGCCCCCTGGCCGCGGGAGGGCCCGCCGCGACGTGGACGTTGAGCAACGATTTGCAGGCGCAAAAGCTGTTTGGCAGCGGCGGCCAGTTGCTCGTAGAAATCGCGAACACGCTGACCTGGAATCTGGTCGGCCATAGCCAAACGAACAACACGATCGCCAGCTTCAGCTTGATGCAGCCGATCCTGCGCAACGCGGGGCGAGCCTTTGTCATGGAACGTTTGACGCTCGTCGAGCGCACGCTGCTGTACAGCATTCGCCAGATGGAGCAGTACCGGCGCGCCTATTTCACATTCATCGCCTCGGGGCGCAGCCCGGGCTCGGGTCCGCAGCGCGTGGGTGGTGTGTTCGGTACGGCCGGTTTGGGTGGCTTCACCGGCGTCGGTACCAACGGCTTCGGCCAAGTTGGTACGGCGGTGGCCGCGACCTCGAACCCGGCCCTGGGCGGCAGCACCAGCGGTGCCGGCGCCGCACAGGCGAACGGCTTCATCGGCATCCTGCAGGACATCATGCAGATCCGCAATCAAGAGGCGAACGTGGCCGGCCTGCGCGATAGCCTGGCACAATTGCAAGCCGCCTACGAGGCCGGCCGCATCGATCGTTTTCAGGTCGACTTGACCCGGCAGTCGTTGTATCTGAATGAAAGCCAGGTGTTGAATGCGAAGGTCGTGATGGAGAATTTGCTCGATAGCTTTAAGGTGTCGATGGGGCTGCCACCAGACATCAATTTCGCCATCCAAGATCCGTTTCTCGATCGCTTCAAGCTGCTCGACCCCGGTCTGACCAAGATTCAAAACCACGTTGTCAATCTGGTCGAGAAGATACGCAATCCTGTCGCGCCGCTGACGGCCGAGGATATGACCAATTACCTGGCGGACGTCGACCGATTGCGGGCCGAAATCGTGGGGCACCTGAACGTGGTCGACGCGGACTTCGAGAAGCTGGACAAGACCATGCCTTCGCGGCGGGCCACGCTCGAGCGGCTGCAACTGCGGCCCGAGTATGATCGCGGTGACGTCGAGCCCGAAGCTTACAACGTGAAGCTATTGGACGAACGCGTATCGACGTTGAAGGATGATTACGTCGATCTGAAGAATCGCCTCGGAGCCAGTTGGCAGGAATACGACGGTCTGAGCAATGAACTGCGAAGCGCCGAACCAGAGACTTCGCGCCGTCACTTCCTGGACATCTCGACCGGGCTTTCCGCTCAGGTGCTGGAATTGACGTTGATCCAGGCTCGATCCCGTCTGGACGCTATCGAACTGGTGCCGATCAGCCTGTTGCCGTCGCAAGCCGTCGTGATCGCCAGCGCCAACCGTCCCGACTGGCAAAACACGCGCGGCAGTGTGATCGACACTTGGCGATCGATCGAATTCAACGCCAACCAGTTGCGCTCCGGGCTGAATGTGATCTTCAACGGTGACATCCAGACCACGGACGACAATCCGGTGAAATTTCGCGGTGCCACGGGCGACTTGAACGTGTCGTTGCAGTTCGACACTCCGCTGACGCGTCTTAACGAGCGCAACAATTACCGGCAATCGCTGCTCACTTATCAGCAGGCACGCCGCCGCTGGATGCAATTCGTCGATACGATCCACCAGGTGTTGCGGCAGGAAATTCGCCAGATCAACTTGAACCAGATCAATTTCGAACAAAACCGGGCCGCGGTGGGAATCGCCATCGAAAAGGTCGACATCGCGCGGCTGCGACTGATGCAACCGCCGGCGCCGGGCGAGACGACGACATTCAGCAACACTTTTGCCCGCGACTTGTTGCAGGCCCTGAACGATCTGCTGCAAGCGCAGAACGACTTCATGAGCATCTGGGTGAACTACGAGGTGCAGCGCATCTCGCTGGATTTCGACTTGGGGATCATGGAACTGGACGAGCGCGGGATGTGGATCGATCCAGGGCCCATGGACGGGGCCAAGCTGATGGAACAGTACGCCCAGGTGTGCGAACCGGAAGAGCTCCCCTTCCGCCGGCAATCGGCCGAAGACGCCCAGCGCCAGCGGGAACTATTGGACAAGGATACGACCGAAGAAGAGCGCGAGGCGGAAGAGCTGCCGCCGGGCGAACCGCACACGACGGACGCGGTCGACGGGGACCTCGAATTCGCACCGGAGATTCCGGTGGACGTCCACGAAGCGGACCGGCTGTTCGCTCCGCCGCCGCTGGTGGTCAAATCGCAAACGACCCGCGCCGAAATGACGAAGCCGGCCCCCAGAAGATCATTGCCGGCCGCGCCGGCCCTGACCGAGGCGTACGCCGGCAAGCCGGTGAAGATCATCTCGCCGACAAAGCGTGTCGCCGAGACGCAAAAGGCGCTAAAGGCGCCGGACACCAAAATCCGTCGGGTGGCGGGGGAAGAACCGATCGAATAAGGGGCCAATCCTGCCAGCGGCGAAAGCAGCTTCGAATCTCCAGGGCGTTGGTCTCGTTTTGCTATGCAAAATGGCGGTCGCTTTCGGTCGCCCCGGGGTTAGAGGAATATGGTGACAGGCCGTGCCACCTCGGCTACAATCAACATGGGTTTATGCCTTCCGCTCGCGGCCTTCATGTTTCCTGCCCGGTCCGTGAGTTACCGTCACAATAGGTGACCCCATGTCAATCGCGCGCCCCCGCTCGCTAGTTTTGCGCACCCACAACCGGGTTGCGCAGCGAGGCGGGTTCTCCTTCATCGGTTTCCTGTTTTTCCTGGTGATCGTCGGCGGCCTGGCCGGCGGCGGTTACTGGTACTTCAAACCCATGCTGATGGGTGAGAAGCAGGAAACCAACTACATGGTTGACCGGGTGAAGAGTGGCGTCTTCACGCACGATGTGGTCGAGCGTGGCGAGGTCGAAAGCTCGAGCAATGTCGAAGTGCGCAGCCAGGTGCAGTCGCGCAGCTCGGGGGCCGGTGGCGGCATGGCCATTATCGAGATCGTGCCCGAAGGCACGGTGGTGTCCGAAGGGGACTTTCTGGTCAAGCTGGATGACTCGGCGTTGCGGGACGAGCTGACGCAGCAGCAAAGCGTGGTAAACGCCAGCGACTCGCTGGTGATTCAATCCGTGGCGAACCTTGAGACCGCCAAGATCGCTAAGGAAGAGTACGAGCAGGGAACTTTCAAGCAAGACGAAGAGACGCTGCAAAGCGCCACGTTCGTCGCCGAGGAAAACCTCCGTCGGGCTCAGGAGTATGCCCGACATAGCGAGCGGTTGGCTTCACGGGGTTACGTAACGCAGGTGCAGCTAGAGGCCGATAAGTTCGCCGTGAAAAAGGCCGAGGCTGACCTGGCTCTGGCCAACACGAAGCTGATGGTGATCCGCACCTACACCAAAAAGAAGATGGTCGAGCAGCTCGACGCCAATATCAAGATCGCCGATGCCAAGCTGAAGGCGGACGAAAAGACCAACAGCATCGACAAGGCGAAACTGGAATTCATCGAAGGGCAAATCGAGAAATGCGTGATCAAGGCTCCCGCCGGCGGCCAGGTGGTTTATGCCAACGAAAGCGGCGGCCGTAGCGGCTCGGACATCGTGATCCAGGAAGGGACTGTCATTCGCGAGCGGCAGATCATCATCCGCCTGCCCGACCCGACGAAGATGCAGGTTAAGGCGCGGATCAATGAGTCGCGTGTGGATTATGTACGCGAGGGATTGCCGGTCACGATCCACTTGGATGCCTTGCCGAACGCCGAACTGGCGGGGACCGTCCGCAAAGTGAGCGACTACCCGATGCCGACCGGCTGGTTTGGCAGCAACGTCAAAGAGTATGCCACGTTCGTCGAGATTTTGCAGCCGCCCGTGGCCATGCGGCCGGGCATGACGGCCGAGGTGGCGATTCGTACCGAACAATTAGAAAACGCCATGCAATTGCCGGCCCAGGCGGTCTTCGAGCGCGGCGGCAAGCATTGGTGCATCGTGCCCGACGGTGGAAACCTGGCGGCGAAGCAGGTAACCATTGGCGCCACCAACGATAAGTTCGTAGTCCTCAAAGAAGGCCTGAAAAACGATGACGTGGTGCTAAGCAATCCGCGCAAGTACCTGAAGGATGTGGAGCTGCCCGCCGTGAGCGAGGAAGAGGACAAGCAGATGCTGGCAAAGATGCCCCCGCCTCGCGACGACAGCGAAAAGGCGAAGCGTCTGGCCTCAGCCGATGGCGGTCCCGGTGGCGGCCGTAAGAAAGGGGGCGCCGGTGGCGGCGACCCCGCCTCACGCGTGGCCGGCATGATGGAACGGCTCGACAAGAACAGCGATGGCAAGCTCGAAGAATCCGAAATGGCCGAGCTGCCCGAACAATTCCGCACGGCTCTCAAAGGCGCCGACACCAACGGTGACGGCTTTGCCGACAAGGCGGAAGTAATGAAGATCATGCAAAACATGCGTCCTCCCGGCGGCGGTGGTGGCGGTGGACGACCTCCCGGCACCGGCGGCGGAGGTGGAGCGGCGCCATGAACCTCGCCTTTCGAGTCGAGGATCTGAAAAAGGAATACGTGCTCGGCGGAGAAACGGTACACGCCCTACGCGGCGTCACGATCGAAGTCCCCGAGGGCGATTATGTCGCCATCATGGGTCCGTCCGGCTCGGGCAAGAGTACGCTCTTGAACCTGTTGGGCTGTCTCGATCGCCCCAGCGGCGGACGTTATTTCCTGGGGGGGGACGACGTCGCGAAGATGTCGGACGATCGACTCTCCGAGGTCCGCGCCCAACGCATCGGCTTCGTCTTCCAGTCGTACAACCTGATCGCGCAGTTGACGGTCGTTGAGAATATCGAAGTACCGTTGTACTACGGCGGACTGTTGAATTCGAAGACGCGAGCCCGCTGCAAAGAACTGGCTAGCATGGTCGGCCTGGGTGAACGGTTGGGGCACCGACCGACGCAGCTTTCCGGCGGTCAGCAGCAGCGTGCCGCGATCGCCCGCAGCCTGGTCAACGATCCCTACTTCATGCTGGCCGACGAACCGACGGGCAATCTGGATTCGGTCACTTCGCACGAGATTCTCGACCTGCTCGGGCGGCTGAATCAAGACGAAGGCAAGACCATCATCATGGTCACGCACGAAGAAGACGTGGCCGAGCGTGCCAAGCGGATCATTCGACTGAAAGACGGCCTTTTGCAATCGGACGTGCGGCGATGACTTTCGGCCTGCGTACCTGGTCACTCGGGGTGAAGAGCTTGCTCTTGCACCCGCTGCGATCGCTGCTGACGGTGCTGGGCATCTTCATCGGCGTGGCGAGCGTGATCTGGCTGCTGGCCATTGGCGAAGGAATCAGCAAGAAGGCGCAAGAGCAGATCGAAAGCCTGGGGGCGGACAACATCATCGTCCGCTCGGTAAAACCACCCAACGAATCGTTGCCTGACAGCCGCGGCCCAATCCCCTACGGGCTGAAGCGCGAAGACTACGAGCGGTTGATGACGATCAAGACGATCGACCGCGGGCTGAAGATTCGCGAGCTGCGCCGGCAGTTCCGCCATAACGACCGTCTGGTCGACGGCCGCTTGGTGGGTTGCACACCGGAATATGCCCAGGTCACGCACCTGGAAGTGGACCGCGGCCATTTCATCAGCGACGCCGAGATGGAGCAGAAGGAAAAGACCTGCGCCCTGTCGTCCGAGGTGGCTGACCGACTGTTTCCGTACGAGAACCCGATCGGCGCGAGCATCCGCATCGAAGAGGACTACTACGTCGTCGTGGGTGTGATGAAGCCGCGCGACTCGACGGCCGGCGTCGGTGGCTCGCTGGCCGCGCAGGATTTTACCGACGACGTCTATATCCCGATCACTACGCTGTGGACGCGGATCGGCGACATCGTGGTGACGCGCCGCAGCGGATCGTTCGAAGGCGAAATCCTCGAACTGTCGCAGGTCACGCTGCGCGTCGACAGTGTCGATAACGTGCTAGCCACGGCCGACGTGGTGCGGAATATCATCTCGTCGAAGCATCGCATCGCCGATTACGCCATCACCGTCCCCTTGGACCTGTTAGAGCAAGCCAAGACGACGCGGTTGATGTTTATCGTGTTCATGGGCTTGATCGCGGCCATCTCGCTGATCGTCGGCGGCATCGGCATCATGAACATCATGCTAGCCACGGTCACAGAGCGCACGCGCGAGATCGGCATTCGCCGCGCTCTGGGGGCCAAGCGTAGCGACATCACGCGGCAGTTCCTGGTCGAAACGATCGTGCTATCGATCGTCGGCGGGCTGACGGGCGTGGCGGGCGGCCTGACCTGCGGCATGGTGACCGAGGCCGCGCGCTCCGGCATGGAGTACTTCTTCCCGCAAGTGATGGAGAACCTGCCCGAGGTCGTACACACGATTGCTCCGCAGATCGTGCCGTGGTCGATCCCGGTGGCGTTTGGGATCTCGGTTGCGGTCGGTGTCGTGTTTGGACTCTACCCGGCGACACGTGCCGCGGCGATGGACCCGATCGAGGCGCTGCGTCACGAGTAATCGCTGCACGTGTAACTGCGGCAACGCCGGCATGTAGTCTCGATTTAGCCTAACCCTCGAATTGTTGCTGCATTTCGGGAGCGTCTTGCCAGACAACTTTTGATTGGCCTGTCAATCCCGATGCTTAGCAGATTTCTTCTGCTACCCCAATCCTCTTTCTTGACATTGCCCACCGGCGGAGGGACCATGCCGTGCTCTCGGATTATTGCAATCAACTCCAGGTGCGCGACAAGCTCGATACGATTTCGACTGTAACTAGCGAGGCCCTAAGGCATCGCTGGACATGCCACACTTTTGCGGAGCACTTATTAGATGGCGAACTTCGTTCCTACGGTAAACGGCGATAAATGCCAGAAACGCGTTACAATCTGGCTTACGCGCGAACAGAATGATTTCTGCATGAATGCGGCCAACCGCCCAGCCAACGGCCCAGACGACGGAGGTGGGAAACAGGTCGACGAATACCTCTCCGACCTGCTGGCTGACGCGCTTGATCGAAAAATGGCCCGGCGAGAATAGGTCAACAACTCAGAGATACACGCCCCGGCGCCCTCAAGAATCGCTAAGGCTGCGTCGTGTGCTCGGTCTCGAGTTGGGCGATCTTTTCCACGCGACGGGCGTGGCGGCCCCCTTCGAATTCGGTGCGCAGCCAGATTTCGACCATGCGGTCGATCAGCTTTTCGCCCAGCATGTCGGCCGACAGGCAGAGCAGGTTCAGGTCGTTGTGCCGGCGGCTCATTTCGGCCGACAGGTCATCATGACACGGGGCGGCCCGCACGCCGGGAAACTTGTTGGCAGCGATGCACATGCCGATGCCGGTGCCACAGATCAGGATGCCCCGCTCGACGTCATGGTTGCTGACATGGCGCGCCACGACCGAGGCGATATCGGGATAGTCGACGCTCGCAGCGTCATGCGTGCCGCAATCCACGACTTCGTGCTCCATTCGCTTGAGCAGTTGCACGATGTTCTCTTTGACCACATAGCCCCGATGGTCGCTGCCGATGGCGATTTTCATGATTCAAACCCGCACTGCGGCGGTACCAAACGGATCCGAGATTACAACTTGATTTCTTCGGCCCAGGCCGTGACTTCAGCCCTGAGTTGGGCGGCGCAACGCTCGTACATTTCCGGCGGTCCGCCGATGGGATCGGCCACGTCTGCGCCATTGCGACAGACCAGACGAACACGGTCCGCGGCGTCGGGCCATTCGGCCAGGATCGCCTGCCGGTGCGAGCGTGTCATCACCAGCAGCAGGTCGGCGTGCCGTACCAATTGTTCGGTCAGGGGCTGACTTTCGTGCCCCGAAAGGTCGATGCCCATCTTTTTGAGCACGACCACGGCTTCGTTCGTCGCACGACCGCCGGCCATGGCCGCCAGGCCTGCCGAAGCCGCCAACACGCCGCGGTCTTCGACTTCGCTGGCGCGGCATTTCAATCGGTCCGCCATCGCCTGGCGAAACATGCCCTCGGCCATTGGACTGCGACAGGTGTTGCCCGTGCAGACGAACAGAATGATCGAGCTTCCCAAGCGCTTCAGCGTCTGGGCCGATACGACCCCCTGCCGTAGGACCTCGAAATGGTCTTCGTAGATGCGGACCACGCTCGAGGGCTGACCATAACGCGAACGCCCGTCATCCAGCACCACGTTCACTTCGTCGCCGATCGCCTCGACGACTTCCTGCGCCGTAACGGCGTCAGGCTGCCCCTTACGGTTGGCACTGGTGAGCACGATTGGCCCCGCCAAGAGACGCAGTACATCGAGAATCGCGTGGTGCGCCGGTACGCGGAAACCGATCGTCCCCTCGGGCGACACAGCTTTTTGCACCGAGGGAGGAAGCTGCTGGATCAAGCTTTCGGGATGATGATCGTCCACGACCAGCGTCACCGGACCGGGCCAGCAGCGACGGGCCAAACGCTGGCCCAGCGGGCTGATATTCGGCACAAAGTCCAACGCATCCTCGGCACTGCGCACGGCCAGAGCCAGCGGCCGCCCGGGATCGCGATTCTTGGCCGTCACGAGCTTGTTGACCGCGGATTCGCACAACGCCGAGGCGGCCAGTCCGTAGACGGTTTCGGTCGGGAAGGCGACGATCCGCCCTTCGGCAAGCGCCTGCACCGCGCGATGTACGACATCGCGCGTATCATCCGCGCTGCGCAGATCGAGAACGACCGGAGGCATGACTGGTTTCGAAAGGTTGCGAGGAGTGGATCACCAGAGGGCTGCCGGACGGCCGTCCGGGCACCTCCGGGAAATATACACTATGACGCCGTAGTTAGCGCAACGGATTACTATACGGGTGGTTAGGACGACTGACAAGGGTCCAAAGAGGTATGCCATTCAGCAGCCTGGCACCGGGAAAATCCGCATTCCGAAACAGCGAGGCGACAACTCGGGATTGAACGCTTGCTGTGCCGCCGAGTCCCGGCCTCTTTTCTGTAGCTGGCCTCTTCGAGGCCGGCAAGTCAACTTTGCCGCTCCGGGGTCGCAGCCCCCGGCCACAGACTTCGCCGTTCTCCTGCCGTTCGGCGAGGTGAAGCGTGTCTTTTGTTTTGCAGTCGTTAAGCTGACATGAGAGAGCCGGTTGGGCGGAATCGTTCGCACGACCCCGGGCCGGCTGTTACTGCAAAGGAACAGACAATGAGCATTGGGGAATCGATCCAGCGTGATGCTGGAGAGTTTGTCTCTCGGTACGCCGCCGTGCGCGACGAGATCGGCCGGGTGATTGTCGGACACGACGACATCGTCGAGGGGGTGCTGACCTGCCTGTTCGTCGGCGGGCATTGCCTGCTCGAAGGGGTGCCTGGCCTGGGCAAGACCCTCTTGGTCCGCACGCTGGCCTCGGTGCTCGATCTGGAGTTCTCGCGCATTCAGTTCACGCCTGACCTGATGCCAGCCGACATCTTGGGCACGAACATGGTGATGGAGACACCCGACGGCAAGCGGGTATTCGAATTTCAGCGCGGACCGATTTTCACGCAGATCTGCCTGGCGGACGAGATCAATCGCGCCACACCGAAGACGCAATCGGCCATGTTGGAGACCATGCAGGAAGGAACGGTAACAGTCGGGGGCAATCATTACGTGCTGAAGAAACCGTTCTTCGTGCTGGCCACGCAAAACCCGATCGAGCAGGAAGGGACGTATCCGCTGCCCGAGGCGCAATTGGACCGGTTCTTCTTCAAGCTGGTCGTGGGTTATTCGACGCGCGCCGAGCTGGCCACGATCATCGACCGCACGACGCGCGGCGTCGAAGTGACGCCCGCGAAAGTCATGGACGGCCCCGAGATCCTGCGCTGGCAAAAGCTGATCCGCGAGGTTGTTCTCGCACCGCACGTGCAGGATTACATCGTGCGACTGACGATGGCGACTCACCCCGAAAGCCCGCTGGCGTTTCCCGCGACGAACAAGTACCTACGCTGGGGTGCAAGTCCGCGCGGCGCGCAGACGCTGGCCCTGGCCTCGAAGATGCGGGCGTTGTTGTCTGGGCGATTCAATGTGAGCTTCGAGGATGTGCGTCGCAGCTATCTGCCGGCTTTGCGGCATCGCGTGATTCCGAATTTCGAAGCCCAGGCCGAGGGAATTGCCAGCGACCGCGTGCTGCTGGACTTGCTGGAGCTGGTTCCGGAAAAAGCGGAAGAGTCCGCGGCAGCCTAGGACCGAGAAGATGACCACGACCGATACGCCCCTATTGACGCCGGAGCTGCTCGCGCAGCTTGAGCGTCTGGAATTGGTAAGCCGCAAGATTTTTCGCGGCCGCATCAAAGGAGAACGGCGCAGCCTGCGGAAGGGGCAGAGCGTCGAATTCGCCGACTTCCGCAGCTACGTGCCTGGCGATGATCTGCGGTTTGTCGACTGGAATACGTACGCGCGGCTGGATCGGCTGTTTCTGAAATTATTTCTCGAGGAAGAAGATCTGCACTTCTACGCGCTGGTTGACGCCAGCGAGTCAATGAACTTCGGCACCCCCTCGAAGCTGGAATTTGCGAAGCGGTTGGCCGCGGCGTTGGGGTTCATCGGGCTGATCCGTTCGGACCGGGTGAAGATCGAAACGTTGGGACAATCCGCCGGCCGGCCGGGCCCTTCGCTGCGCGGCCGAAGTAGCGTGTGGCGCATGGTCGACTATCTGAACAGCATTGAGCCGGGCGAAACGACATCACTATCCGAAGGGATCAAGAATTTCTGCCTGCGCAACACGGGACGCGGCATTGTCGTCTTGATTAGCGACATGCTCGACAAACGTGGCTACGAAGAAGGGCTGCGCTTCCTCACCGCGCAGCGCATGGATCCATACGTCGTGCAGGTGCTGAGCGAGGAAGAGGTCGAACCCGACGTGAAGGGGGACCTGCGGCTGGTGGATTGCGAAGACGCCGACGAAGCCGAGATCACGGTCAGCCTGCCACTGTTGAAGCGCTATAAGCAAACCGTGTCAGCGTTCGTCGGTGGTTTGCAGGAGTTCTGCACCCGGCGCGGCGTGGGCTACTTGCTTGCCCGCAGTAATCAGCCAGTCGATCAGATGGTGTCGGGTTATTTGCGCGCGCGAGGGTTGGTGCGATGACCTGGCCTCAGTGGACCAGCATGCTCGGCCCGTGGCAGTGGGCGCTGTTGGCGCTGGTGCCGCCGGCGATCATCGCGCTGTATTTCTTGAAGCTGAAGCGGCAGCCGCTCGAAGTGCCCAGCACTTACCTGTGGCATAAATCGATCGACGACCTGCGAGTGAATAGCATCTGGCAGCGGCTGCGGCAAAGCCTGCTGCTGTTCCTGCAATTGCTGCTGTGGGCGCTATTGGCGCTAGTGCTGTTGCGTCCGGCCTGGCAGGGCTCGCAGTTTCAACATGATCGATTGATATTCCTCGTCGATAACTCGGCCAGCATGGTGGCGACCGACGTTCATCCCACGCGTCTGGACGAGGCCAAGCGGCGAGTCGCGGAGCTGATCGACCAGATGCGCTCAGGGGACGTGGCGATGATCGTCAGCTTCGCCGACACGGCGCGCGTCGAACAGATGTTCACGGACAACCGCGGCGAATTGCGCCGACGATTGGAGCTGATCCAGCCGACCGATCAGACGACTTCGATCAGCGAGGCGCTGCGCGTAGCGAGCGTGCTGGCCAATCCGCACCGCGACGATAGCGATGGCGAAGCCGCGGCCGGCCTGCCGGCGCAGCTTTTCTTTTTCAGCGACGGCAACTTTGCTGACGATCCTGATTTCGCATTGGGCAACCTATCGCCGACGGCGCCCGTATGGATTGGCACCGCGGATGCGGCGAACGTTGCGATCGCGGCCTTCAACACGGCACGCAGCGAATCGAAGGACGAGAAAGTGCAAGCCTTCGGCCGGTTGGAGAATTCCGGTCCGCAAGACGTGTCGCTGGATGTCGAGTTACACCTCGACGACCGTTTGGTCGATGCGCAGCGCGTGTCGGTGCCGGCCGGTAAGAGTAGTGGTGTCAGCTTCGACGTGGCGAACCTGAAGTCAGGCGTGCTCGAACTGCGGCTCACGGATCCCGACGACCTGGCGATCGACAATCAAGCTTGGGCCGTGGTCCCGGCCCCGCGGCGCGGACGGGTGTTGTTTGTCACGCCCGGCAACGAACCGCTGTCAACGGCGCTGCGCACCGAAGCGGCGCACGAAATGGCGGAGATCGTCGTCCAAGCGCCCGAATTTCTCGCCAGCCCACAATACCAGCGCGCGGCCGCGGCGGGCGAATGGGACCTGGTGATCTATGACCGATGCCGGCCCGAGCAAGCGCCGCAAGCCAATACGCTGTCGATCGCGCGGCTGCCGACCGGAGAGGCCTGGCAGCAGAAGGATACGGTCACGGTGCCGCAGATCATCGACATCAATCGCGCGCATCCGTTGATGCAATGGCTCGACATGTCGGACGTGCTGATCATCGAAGCGCAGCCCCTCGTGCCGCCGCGTGGCTCAACGATGCTTTTGGAAGCGATCGATGGTCCGCTGCTGGCCGTGGCGCCGCGCGATGGCTACGAGGATGTCGTCGTGGCGTTCGAACTGGTAGGAAACGAACGAATCGGCACCAACTGGCCGGTGCGGGCCAGCTTTCCGGTCTTCGTTCTCAACGCGCTGTCGTACCTGGGCGGAAATCGAGAAGTTGCCAAAACCGCTAGTGTCCGGCCCGGTCAGCCCGTGGTGCTGCGCACGCAGACCTCGTCCGAGACGCTGTCGATCCTTCCCCCCGGCGAAGCAGCCACGGCCGTGAGCGTAACCCGGGATAAGCGGAACGAGTATCACTTTACAGGCACCAGTAAGGTGGGGCTTTACAGGGCCAGCGCAGAAGGGCGAGAAATCGACGACTTTGCCGTTAATTTATTCGACAGCCGCGAAAGTGACGTCAAGGTCGTAGCCGATCGTACATTGAAGGTCGGTCATGACGAGATTGCCACGGGCACAGGCTGGGAAGAAACCCGGCGCGACGCCTGGAAGTTTGTCTTGCTGGGGGCCTTGGCAATTCTGTTGTTTGAGTGGTATATCTACAATCGTCGCGCTTACCTATAACGTCTTGCCTGCCTATTGCCCGTGCCTGGTCTGCTCGGGCTCTCTCCTCGGGGAAATTGCATGCTGCCAGACACTTTGCGCCGTCGGAAGAAGAAGCACTCCGCGCGACCGCGCACGAAGGTGCTCAACAAGATCGTGGAAAACGATCTGATCCGGCGCGTCAGCTACGAGGAGTATCGGGACAAGGTCCGCGACGTCTACGACGGGCCGCAAGGGGCGTTCTTAGCCACGGCCAGCTTGCTGTCAGGGCACATGGCACTCGGCGATCGCTTGCTGCGCGAGCGCAAGTTCGATCTGCGCGGCGCGAAGCGAATCCTGGACGTGGGAAGCGGCGCCGGACAAATCGCCAAGCACCTACTGAAGTATGCCGACCTGGATGCCGGGTTGACCTGCTTCGACCTGTCGTTCGAAATGCTACGGCGCGCCAGGAATCGACTGAAGAGCGATGTGCCACGGCACCTGGTCGCCGATCTGTCGCGGCTGCCGTTCGCTGATGGATCGTTCGATTGCGTCACGTGCGGCTACGTGCTCGAGCATCTTCCCGACGCACGCAGCGGGCTTTCGGAATTGGCCCGCGTGATGCGGCCAGGTTCGCGCATGCTGCTGTTGACGACCGAAGACAGTTTCTCGGGCGCGTGGACGAGCCGCATCTGGTGCTGCCGGACGTACAACCGCCAGGATCTGTACCGGACCTGCCAGGATCTGGGGCTCTCGCTGAACCAGGAACTCTGGTTTTCGCGCATGCACAAGGTATTCCGGGCCGGCGGTATCTGCGTCGAGCTGATGAAGCAGTAGCGAACGCTACGCTCGGCGTTTGCACTGGGCGACGAGAAGGTGCGGTGAGCGACGAGCAGGTCAGGCGATCAACCAGCAAATTGAATCGCTCAGCCGGCGAAGATCGTTTGACCGGGTAGCTGCTCATAGCCGCCCATCAGCGCGTCATGGCATTCCTGGCAGACGAGTCCGCGCTCGGATCCGTCATGCGTGCCACGATGTTCGTGATCAGTCACGCATAATGGTAGCTGGTGGCGTCGACGAATCGCGGCAAGATCGAACCAGCAGTCGAAGCAGACCCACTCGCGGCAGTTACTCGACCATGCCGCGCCGCGAAACGTCTCGCGAATGCCCGCGTCCAGGATTGTCTCTTCCAGCGCTCGCAGATGCTCGCAAGTCATGAACAAGTAACCCGGGATGACAAGTGTCAGGCGCCGCACGATCCCGACTCGGCGTCATCGTCCTCGTCGTCTGGCTCGTCCAGCACAGTGAGCACTGTCCCCTCAGGCGGAAGTTGAGCGATCCATGCCGTGACGCGCAGCGGGTCGCTCGGATCGAAACGGAGTAGCCGCAACGCCACCGCACGGCCGCGGTCAGGCTGGCCAATTTCGTTCAGGCAGTGGGCCAGTCCTTTCGCCGCGGTGAGAAAGCTGCGATTCCCCGGTAGGCGAAACGGCAGCTTGCCCGACCAATCGTCGCTCGGCAGCGCGCCGAGCCCGATATCGAACGCGTAGCCGAAATGGGCCCGGGCCAATCGCGCGTCGCCGTCGGCCAGCGCCAATTCGCCGAGCAATTGGTGGGCCTCGAGAAAGTCCGTGCAGCCGGTCAGCAGCCAGCGCAGCTCGTCGACGGCGATTTCGATCTCGTCGGCGTCGATCATCTGATGAACTTCTTCCAGATCCTCAGCCCGAGCGCGCGCGGCGGGCGGATGCACTAGCTCATATTCGCCGGCTTTATCGGCGGCACGCAATGCGAGAGACGACCCGCGCCGCGATGGCGGCGCTGAGGATTCGGCCCTACGTGGGGCGGAACGGGAACCAGGTTCGGTGCGTCGCTTGGCGGACAAGAATTGTTCCTACTTTCGATGGGGGCATCGCGTCCTGAACCGTTCGACGCGATTATTGAACCACGATTATACTATCCGGCAGAAAGTTCACACGCCGCTGGTTTACGGGGCGGCTTTTTGCTTTCAGGGAACGGATTCCGATGCCCAGTGCCGCGAAATCTCGTACATCAGCGAAGCCGGCCACGCGGAGCCGTGCGAAACGCTCGGCATCGCCCCCCGCGCTTCCCAGCGTGAAACAGATTCATGCCGAGGCAGTAGGTGCGCTGGCGACGTCTCGGGTGCGCGCGGCGATCACCCGGCGGCTGCTCGCTTGGTATTCGGACCACGCCCGGGATCTTCCCTGGCGGCGGTCGCGCGATGCGTATCGAGTGTGGGTCAGCGAGATCATGTTGCAGCAGACGGTCGTCGCGGCGGTCGTCCCTTACTTTGAACGGTTCATGGCCCGTTTCCCATCGGTCACGGCATTGGCCGAGGCGCCGGAAGAGGACGTGCTGCGACTGTGGGAGGGGCTCGGGTACTATCGCCGGGCCCGGCAGATGCACCGCGCGGCCCGCGTGGTGTGCCAGGAGCATGCTGGCGAATTCCCTCGCGACGTGGCCGCGGTACGAGCGCTGCCCGGCATCGGCCGCTATACGGCCGGCGCGATCCTGTCGATCGCCTTTGACGATTCTCAGCCGATTCTGGAAGCCAACACGATTCGACTGTTCGCACGGCTGACAGCCTATGCGGGCGACACACATTCCACGGCCGGGCAGCGCCAGTTGTGGAACACGGCCGAACAGTTGTTGCCGTCGCGCGACGCGGGGCGCTTCAACCAGGCCGTGATGGAACTGGGGAGCCAGATTTGTACGCCGCGCAATCCACGCTGCGATGAGTGCCCCCTGGCCGCGCTTTGCCCGACGTGGCGTTATCAATTATCGGACTCGATTCCTGCCGCTCGCCCCCGCCCGACGATCGAAGAAGTGCGCGAAGCGGCCGTGGTGGTGCGACGGAGCGACAAGATTTTGATCGTACGACGCGAAGCGGGCGAGCGCTGGGCCGGACTGTGGGACTTTCCGCGTTTTGCGTTGGCATCGGCCGCTGACCAGCCGGTCGAACGGCAATTGATCGACGGCGTGCTTAAACGCACGGGCATGAAGGTGCGGCCAGGCGAACTGCTGACTACGATTCGCCATAGCGTAACGCGGTTTCGTATTTCGCTCGAGTGTTACGAGGCGGACTATGCCTCGAAGGCCGCGCGATCGAAAGCCACGCCCGAGATGCGCTGGGTCCGGCCGGCGGAGCTCGCCGAGGTGCCGCTGAGCACCTCAGCACGAAAACTGGCGAAGTTGCTTGCGCACGAGTAGCCAGTTTTAATGGACCACACTCGGTGCTCGGGCATTAATTCGTTGAGGAAGCCCGTCTAAAAGCTCGTTCATGGCGCGATGGGATAGAGAGTAGGAGTCCTTGCGATGCAGCAGAAACTCTCCGCGCTATTTGTGGTTTTTGCGACGTGCGCCTGGGTACTGCTGGGCTTGGTCGGCATGATTCCCGCAGGATTTTCGGTGATGATGTTCGACGCTCCTGGCTCTGAGAAGAACATCGCTACCAATGTTCTGGTCTACAGTCTGCTGACCTTTCCGATTATTTGCGGCGGTGCCGTTATCGCTTCGTGGGTAACGCTCTTGTCCAAAAAATACGGAACGGCATGCCTCTGTGCGTGTCTTCCGCTCGTGAATTGCGCCAGCGCGGCAAGCGCTCTTACATGGATCATGCTGGTCCAAGGCGGAAGTTTTCGCGGCTGACCTGAACGGGCGATGGCGCATGGCGAACACCGGCGAAATTCACGTTGTTTTCGTGACCGATCGATTCAACTGTTCGCAACCCATGTCGCACTACATCAATGCCTGTTGTTATGGCGATGATTTGGCTGCTTGGTTAGCGCAGAAGTTGCTACCGCGCGGGTACGATGTTGACGAACCTGGGCAAGAAGATTGGGGCTGGTATCTTCAAGTCGCCAACGGAGAGCGCCGTTGGTTTGTTGCCATTGGAGTGACGCAGCCCAACGAGGCATTCCTGACCCCGCCAAGCCTTTCGACCGCAGCACCTCGCGGCAACCTGGGTGAATGGAGAATTATCATCAAGACGCGGGGCAGTCTTTGGCAGAGACTGACGCATAAAAATCAGATTTCACCGTCCGACGAACTTGTGCAAGCTGTCAATGAGATAGTGACCAGCGGGCTGCAGGTTTCTGCGAAAATCGAAAACGGCGGTGCCCTCTAACGCTGCAATTGACCGGCATTCTTTCCTGCCTGCTTGTTGAGTTTGCCCCTGTCGGACGGGTAAACTGGGGGTAGGCCCCGCCCGGGGTCGGTGCCCCCCAGGTCGGCTTGCGAGCCGACTGTGACACGCTCCGTGAATATCCCGCCTGTCCGGAGTCTTATAGGTTCTCTACGAATGCATTTTTTGAATTGCGCTCATTTGCAAACGCTCGGCCGGCTGTTGCGGCTGCCGTTCACCCCTCACCCTGCCCTCTCCCCTGAGGGGAGAGGGGTTTTGACGGGGCCGTTCTCCTCTGAAGGGAGAGCATCTGTAAGAACGCCAATGTTTGTAGCGACGACAGCTTTTGCGCTGGTGGTCTTGGCGCTCGGGGTGCCTGTTTGGGCTGAGGAAACTTCGCCGGGCGCGCCTGACACGCCGCCACAGCCGCGGGTTAGTTACAACCATGACGTTCGTCCGATCTTGTCGAACAACTGCTTCAAGTGTCATGGGCCTGACGCGCGCGAACGGCAGGCCGAGTTGCGACTTGATATTTCCGAGGAAGCCCGCAAGCCGACAGCGACCGGGGCGCTGGCAATCGTGCCGGGGAAGCCGGACGAAAGCGAACTGGTCGCGCGAATCTTCGCCACGGACGAAGCGGCGCTGATGCCGCCGCCGGCGAGCCACAAGCAATTGAGCCAGCGCGAGCGCGAGACGCTGCGCCGCTGGGTGGCCGAGGGGGCCGAGTATCAGCCGCATTGGTCATTCATCGTGCCTGAGCGTCCTGAGCTGCCAACGGTGCAGCACACGGCGTGGCCGCGCAATGCGATCGACAACTTTGTGCTTGCCCGGCTGGAACGTGAAGGCCTGCTCCCTTCGCCCGAGGCGGATCGGGCCACGCTGCTGCGGCGCGTGACGCTCGACCTGACTGGTCTGCCGCCAACGCCGGCCGAGGTCGATGCGTTCATGCTGGATAACAGCGCCGACGCGTACGAGAAGGTCGTCGATCGGTTGCTGACTTCACCCCACTTCGGCGAGCGGCTGGCGCTTGACTGGTTGGATGCGGCTCGGTTCGCCGACACCAACGGCTATCACATCGACAACGGCCGCGACATGACTCGTTGGCGCGAGTGGGTGATCGATTCGTTCAATCAGAACGTGCCGTTCGACCGGTTCACGATCGAGCAAGTCGCCGGAGATTTGCTGGAAGGAGCCACGATATCGCAAAAGATCGCCAGCGGATTCAACCGCAACCACATGATTAACTTCGAAGGGGGTGCGATCCCCGAGGAATATCACACGGCGTATATCGTCGATCGCGTTAACACGACCGGCACCGTGTGGTTGGGATTGTCGGTCGGGTGCAGCCAGTGCCACGACCACAAGTTCGACCCGATCACGCAGAAGGATTACTACCGGCTGTACGCGTTCTTCAACAACGTTCCGGAAAAGGGACTCGACGGGCAGACTGGCAACTCGCCGCCGTTTTTGAAACTGCCCAGCCCCGAACAGCAACATCAGCTCGATGAGCTGGGGGCGACGATTGCTCGACTGGAACAGCAAATCTCTGGCCCGGTCGCCGAGATTGATGAAGCGCAATTGGCGTGGGAAGCCAGCCAGGCGAACCGCGCGGTTCCCCAGTGGCGCACGGCGACCCCGGAATCGATCACGGCCGAAGGGGGCGCGACATTCACGCGGCTGGACGATGGCTCACTCCTGGCGACCGGCGCGAACCCGGCGAATGATGTTTACACCATCACGATCGACAGTGCCGCACTGGCCAGCACAGAGTCTGGACGAACGGCCCCGCTCACGGCGATTCGCGTCGAAGCCTTGCCCGATGACAGTCTGTCGGAACGCGGGCCGGGACGTTCCGGCAATGGCAACCTGGTGCTGACGCAAGTTGTGACCAGCGTCGAATCCGCCAATGCGGCGCCGCAACCGGTGCCACTCGGCAGCGCTTGGGCCGATTTCAGCCAGAAGGATTTCGACGTCACCGGCGCGATCGACGACAAGCCAGAGACCGGCTGGGCGCTGCATCCCGAGATGGGGAAGCCGCACGCGGCGACATTCGCGCTCGGGCAACCTGTCGAATTGAAGCCGGGCGCGAAGCTGGTCGTGCGACTGCTGTTCCAATCGCAATTCGCACAGCATCAGATCGGGCGGCTGCGTATCTCGCTGACCGATGCGGTGGATCCGCGCGAACCCTCGGCCTTGCCCGAGGGGGTCGCGAAGATTCTCGCCACGCCAGCGGCCGAACGGAGTGACGCGCAGCGTAACGAGCTGCGTACCCACTATCGCGACAATGTTTCGCCGCAGGTGCGCGAAATGAAGGAGCAACTGACCGCCGCCAAGAAGAGCCACGTACAGCTCGAAAAGGCCATCCCCAGCTCGATGGTCATGCAAGAGATGGAAAAGCCTCGCGATACATTCATGCTCGAGCGCGGGCAGTACGACAAGCGCGGCGAACAAGTCACGCCCGGCGTGCCGGCCGCCTTGCCACCGCTGCCCTCTGGGGCACCGGCGAACCGGTTGGGATTGGCTCGCTGGCTGGTTGATCGTTCGCATCCGCTGGTGCCGCGCGTGGCGGTGAACCGATATTGGCAATTGTTCTTCGGCACCGGGCTGGTCAAGACGGCCGAGGATTTTGGTTCGCAAGGCGAGCAGCCCAGTCATCCCGAACTGATGGATTGGCTGGCGGCGCAGTTCCGCGACGGGTCGGTTTCTTTGACGGATACGGCCTCGTCAGGTGCGCCTGACGCAGGACCGTGGGATGTGAAGGCCCTTTGCCGGTTGATTGTAACCTCGGCGACGTATCGGCAAAGCTCACATGCGCGGCCGGATCTGGCGGCGCGCGATCCGGATAATCGACTGCTAGGTCGGGCGCCGCGCGCTCGTTTGATTGCCGAGTTCATTCGCGATCAGGCACTGGCCGTGAGCGGACTATTGAACGATCAGATTGGCGGGGCCAGCGTCTCGCCCTATCAGCCGCCCGGCTTGTGGGAAGAGCTGGCCTTCCGCGCCGATGGCAAGAACTGGACAGCGCAGACTTACACGCAAAGCCACGGGCCGGAGCTGTATCGGCGGACGATGTACACCTTCTGGAAGCGGACATCGCCGCCGCCAACCTTGATCACCTTCGACGCGCCCGACCGCGAGACGTGTACCGTCCGCCGGGCGACAACGAACACGCCGCTACAGGCATTGGTGCTGTTGAATGACCCAACCTACGTCGAGGCGTCTCGCAAGCTGGCCGAGCGGATCATGACCGAAGCGCCGCAATCGCTCGAAGAGCGGATCGCGTTCGCCTTCCGGCTGGCCACGGCCCGCCGGCCCAGCGAGGGGGAAATCGGCGTGTTGCGCCGGGTTTACGAAGAACAACTGGCGAGCTATCGCGCGAACGCGGACGCCGCGCAGAAGCTGCTGTCTGTCGGCGAAGCGGCGCGTAACGACAAGCTCGACGCGGCCGAGTTGGCCGCCTGGACAATGGTGGCCAGCATGATCCTGAATTTGGACGAAACGGTGACCAAGGGATGAGGTGCCACGTGACGTCTGGTAATGCGACCGTCCGTCATTCGCAACGTCTTGCCCTAAGCCTGGTGCTTGCGCTGATCTGCGCCAACGCCGGGCGCGGCGACGAGCCAGCGCAGAACGCCAAGGAGAAACGAAGCTCGGTTTCGGTCGTACTGGTCGATAGCGAGGGGAAACCGATCGAAGGGGCTGACGTAGGCTATCCGGCCTCGCTGGGAGAGACATCGCGCATTGCCGCGAAGCGCGACGGTACGGAATGGGAATATGGGAACCATCAGCGGTCGAACGAAGCTGGCGTGGCAACATTTCCTGAGCTGTCCGCGCAGGAACATGCCTTTGCGATCGTGGCGCGACATGAACGGCGAAAGCTGATGGCGATCGCCACCGTCGATTCGGAAAAGGTCGACCGGCCGATACGCATGACGCTCGTCCCAGAGCGCGAGGTCGTTGGCCACTGGACGTGCGAAGAACTAACGGCACTGGGGCGCGACTTGGCGCGCGAGGGGCGGGCCGGACTGGTCGAGATCGATTTTTTTGTCGGCAAGAAGTTCGCCATCGCTATCGCGTTCGCCGAACCCGAATTTCGGCTTGCGCTACCGCCAGGGGAATACAAGCTGCAGGCGAAGGCCGGCCTGACGCATTTTGTCGAAAAGACGTTCGTGGTTACGTCGCAATCTGATGTTCAGCAACTGGCGACGTTCAATCTGCCCGTAACGCAGGCGACGTTGCTGGAAGGTCAAACCGCGCCGGATCTTCCTGACGTCGTGGCTTGGAAGAACGGGCCTGCCGTCAAATTGTCCGAGCTGCGTGGACAAGTGGTCGTGCTCGATTTCTGGGGATATTGGTGCGGCGCCTGCGTTGTTGACATGCCCAAGCTCTTCGCGGCACACGACAAGTACCATGATCAAGGACTGACGATCATCGGTGTGCATACGGATCTTGGCAACGACGAAGAAGAACCGGTCGACACGGTCGAACGACTCGACGCGCGCCTGACGTCGACGCGCCAGAAGCTGTGGAAGGGGCGCGACCTTCCTTTTCGCGTAGCGCTGGTTCGCGGCAATCGAACGCCGTACGGCGAAGGGATCGACTATGACGCGCGCAGCGCGGCGGCGGCAGCGTACGGCATCGTGGGTTATCCCACTTGCATCTTGATCGACCGCCGCGGAACCGTCGTGTCGTCGAAATGGGCGCCGAACGAGGCTGGAATTGCGCTTTTGGAAAAGGTGTTGGCCGAAAAGTAATGCGGCGTTAACGATTAAAATTGAACGACGTTCACTGACGCGTGAACGAACAACTCTTGGCAGCTTCCTCTCGACATGAGAGGACAACGAACATGAACAACGAATCTCGTCAAGCACACGAACGCTTACTGACTCGGCGACATTTTTTCGGACGCACGGCCACGGGGATCGGCACGGCGGCACTCGCGTCGCTATTGAATCCCGAGCTATTTGCCGCCACGACGGCGGCCAGCTCGCCCGGCCTGGCGACGCATGGCGCGCTTTCGCCATTGCATTTCGCGCCGAAGGCGAAGCGGGTGATTTTCCTGTTCATGTCGGGGGGACCGTCGTCGATCGACCTGCTCAACTACCGGCCGAAGCTGCGCGATTATCACGGGCAAGAATTACCTGACAGCGTGCGGCAGGGGCAACGGATCACGGGCATGACCTCGGGGCAGAAGTCGTTTCCGTGCGTAGCCCCGATGTTCAAGTTCGCGCAGCACGGCAAAGCCGGAACCTGGATCAGCGAGCTGTTGCCGCACACGGCTCAGATCGTGGACCATATCGCGGTCATCAATTCGCTGAATACCGAGGCGATCAATCACGACCCGGCCACGACGTACATTCAAACCGGCGCGCAGCAGCCGGGCCGGCCCAGCCTGGGCTCGTGGCTCAGCTACGGCCTGGGGAGCGAGAATCAGAACCTGCCCGGCTTCGTGGTGATGATCTCGCAAGGGAGCGGCAACAAGACGGATCAGCCACTGTTTTCGCGGCTGTGGGGAAGTGGGTTTATTCCCAGCCTGCATCAAGGGGTGCGTTTCCGCTCGGGTGACGATCCGGTGCTGTACCTGTCGAACCCGCCGGGGGTCGACGCCGCGACGCGGCGCAGAATGCTGGACGGCGTGGGCGAGCTAAACAAGATGGCGGCGCAATCGTTTGGCGATCCCGAGATCAACACCCGTATCGCGCAGTACGAGATGGCCTTCCGCATGCAGTCGAGCGTGCCGGAGCTGACGGACTTCAGCGACGAGCCAAGGCATATCGTCGACATGTACGGCGTCGACGAAACAGGCACCGACGGCGGCTTTGCGCGGAACTGTCTGCTGGCGCGGCGGATGGTCGAGCGTGGTGTGCGCTTCGTGCAGTTGATGCACCGCGGCTGGGACCAGCACAGCAGCCTGCCGAAACAGATTCGCGGGCAATGCAAGGACGTCGACCAGGCGAGCGCGGCACTAGTGAAGGATTTGCACGCCCGGGGGCTCTTGGACGATACGCTTGTGATCTGGGGAGGCGAGTTCGGGCGGACCGTCTACAGCCAGGGTGCGCTGACCAAGGATGATTATGGGCGCGACCATCATGGGCGCTGCTTCAGCCTGTGGATGGCCGGCGGCGGGATCAAAGGGGGCGTCACGCTCGGCGAGACGGACGACCACTGTTACAACATCACGCGCGATCCGGTTCACATCCACGACTTCAACGCCACCGTGCTGCACTGCCTGGGAATCGACCACACGCGTCTGACGTACCGCTTTCAAGGACGCGATTTCCGCCTGACGGACGTGCATGGCAATGTCGTTAATGCGCTGCTGGCGTAGGCCGCTCGACGTGTAACATGCATGCTGCAGAGCTGGGGTTTGTGCGTCGGCTTACGCGGGTTGAGTGCTTCGCGAATCGAGTGAAACAGCGTCTTATAAGCCCCTGAGTAGCGGACACTCGCCAGTATTCTCGCGCGGTTTCGCGCAAAGGATAGATGCGGCGTTCACACTGTGCGCTTGTCGACTGCCGCATGGCATATTTGCGGCGCGGCGAACTTGAGTAGATTACACCTCAGCCGAGGTTTCTTCCGGGAAACCAACGTCGGAAGCCGCCTGGGGTGCCCGAACTCCCCTGGCGGCTTTCTTTATGCGCACAGGGTTTATTGCGCCGAGAGCTTCTCGTACGTGAATGGCCTATCGCGCACAATCGGTGTTACTCGAAGTCTTCTTGCGCGGGCGGTAATCTTTGCCGCACTATCTAGCGCAAGTTGGCATCGTCAAGCAGGCATCTTACGGCGCGAGGTCGGAGGGCTCTCTGCGCGCAAGGGGGCAGCGAAATACTGACGGGTTATGAAGACCAGAACAATATTGGCCAGAGACTGGCCAGCGAGGCACGCTGCACCCCAAGCTCACGGGACGGAGAGCATCTATCCCGTTTGCATCCGCCCGTAATCCAGCCGCGGTTCGGAGAGAATCGCGGTGGGAACGGTGATCTCTTTGGCGGGAACGCCCGCAACACTGGTGAAATCGGACACGTCGTGAATTAAGACCGAAGCGACGCTGATCGTGCTCCAACGACCAATCCTGACTTTGGGGATCACGACCGCGCCACCGCCCAGCGATGCTCCCTCTCCGACCTCGACGTAGCCGGCCAATTGCACGCCGGGTTGCATGTGTACGTAATCGCCGAGAATACAATCGTGCGCGACGGTCGATTTGGCGCCGACAACGACATGGGCACCCATCCGCACGCCCGGCTGAACCACGGCCCCGTCCAGGACGACGCAGCCCAGTTCCAGGTGCGCGTATCGCTCGACCACGGCCTTGGGATGAATCACGGTGACCCAGCTCAGCTTGAGATGCTCGGCCAGTTCGCGGCGGTGGACGGGATCGGCACTGGAGAGAACGGCGGGCAAACCGGTGTGAACCGCCTGATCGACAGGCCCTTTGACCAGGACATCGCAGATCGATTGTCCCCAGAGGTTGCTATCGTCGTCGTAGATGCCGGTGACCGACATGCCCGATAGGCGGGCGGCGCCAATAATCTCGGAAGCGTGATCTCCGCCGCCGATCAAGACGATTTGGCGCATCGCGGTCTCCGACACCATTAGCCCCTCGGCTTCGTTTCTTGGCGGTCCGCCGGCCGCAGATTTTGCGAAAGCTTTGATGTGAGAGGGTCTGGCCCACCCTCTTTCATAACCCTAGGCCTGGGCAAAATCGGGAGCTATATGCCAATCGGCACATTTCCCCAGTCAATTACTCGTAAATAGCGCCCGAACTAACTCTGTGGCAGGGGTTCGGCCCCTTGGCCGCACGTGAGATGGGGTGTGCCAGGGCTATAATGGCGACAGAGCCCTGTTGCCGCGGCTGGGTTGGTCGGCAGCGGCAACTCCCCCGTTCTCTTGCCGGAGTTACCTGCGTGAATCGCTTAGGAAAGCCCGCCCTCTGGACGGCGATTTTGGCCGCCCACTTCGTCGCCGTTCTGCCAGCAGCAGCCGCGGACGCGCCGCCAGTGGTGTACATCAAGGCCGGCCGGCTGTTCGACGGGACCGGCGACAAATACCAGCGCGACGTCGTCATCACGGTCGAGGGGGATCGCATCAAGGCCGTCGAGCCGCAGGCGACGGCCTCGATTCCTCAGGGGGCGACCGTCCTCGACCTGAGCGCTAATACGGTTCTGCCTGGCTTGATCGACTGCCACACGCACCTGGGGGGGCGGGCCGACCGGTTCGACGAGGTTTACAAGTTCAAGGACACTCCGAACCATAGCGCCTTTGCCGCGGTGAAAAACGCCCGCACGACGCTCGAGGCGGGATTCACGACCGTGCGGGATGTCGGTTCGCGCCCTTTTCTGGCTGTGGACCTACGAGACGCCATTAACGAAGGATTTATCGTCGGCCCCCGCGTCGTGGCCAGCGGGCCTGGCATTTCGATGACCGGCGGGCACGGCGATTTGAACCGCTATGCTCCGCAGGTACATGTGTCGATGTTCCCCGCGGAACGTGATTTCAAGATCGCTGATGGCCCGGACCAGGTCAGGCAAGTTACTCGCGCACAGATCAAACATGGCGTCGACGTGATCAAGGTCCACGCGTCGGGCGGAGTTATGTCGCGCGGCGACGCGCCGGGCGCCCCGCAATTTACCGTGCAAGAGCTGCAGGCTGCGGTGGAAGAAGCGCATGCCGCCGGGCGCAAAATCGCGGCGCACGCCCACGGCGCGCAGGGAATCAAAAACGCTGTGGTGGCCGGCGTCGATTCGATCGAGCATGGCAGCCTGATCGATGACGAAGGAATTCAATTGATGCTGAAGCACGGTACCTGGCTGGTGGCGGATATCTACAACGACGATTACCTGCTGGGCAAAGCGGTCGAATTCAAGCTGTCGCAGGAGTCGATCGACAAGGAGAAGGCGCTTGGTCAGAAGCAGCGCGATAATTTCGCCCGCTGCGTCAAGGCGGGGGTGAAAGTGGCTTTCGGCACCGACGCCGGGGTGTACCCGCACGGCGATAACGGCAAGCAATTCTTTTACATGGTCAAGTACGGGCTGACGCCGGCGCAGGCGATTCGCGCGGCGACTTCGGACGCGGCAGAATTGATCGGCCGCCCGAAGGACATCGGACGAGTGGCGTCCGGTTTTTATGCCGACTTGATCGCCGTCGACGGAGATCCGCTGACCGAGATGCGCACGCTGGAAAAGATTGGCTTTGTGATGAAGGGGGGCGCGGTGATCAAGGATGAGCTGAGCGCCGGTTCGCGCAAAACGCCGCCAGCGCCGGCCGCTGGATCTTAAAGCCGCAGTGCATGCGTACCAAGCTGTTGCGCCGGCTTCTGAAAGTTCGCGCAGTGTTTTCGGGGCGCGTGGGTGTAGAATGCGGACGACTACGATGTGGTTGCGTCTGTCGTGATTGCCGCTCACCCTGCTTTCTCCCATAGGTAGAGGGGTTTGGAACGCGACGCTTAAGCCAATCTTTGATCATTGCTGCTTGCCCCTAATCGCTATTGCTTGTTCACCATAGGAGGGTGTCCCATGCACGCGCGTCATTGCTTGCTTGCCATTCTTGGCATTGTCCTGCTTGGTAATTCGTTGCGGGCCGCGGATTGGGCGCAATGGCGTGGGCCTGATCGCAACGGCATTTCGGCCGAAAAGGGTTTGCTGCAAGAGTGGCCGGCCGACGGGCCGAAGCTGCTGTGGCAAGCGAGCGATATCGGCAATGGTTACTCGACCCCCGCCGTCGTCGGCGAGTGGCTCTACTTAATCAGCAACAAAGGCACGGACGACGAATACGTTCAGGCTCTGAGCGTCGCCGACGGCAAGGAACTGTGGCGCACACGCATTGGCAATGTCGGCGCAAACAAGGGACCGCAATATCCGGGTTCGCGTTCGACGCCCACCGTCGACGGCAAGTTGATTTTCGCGCTCGGCTCGGACGGTGATCTAACGTGCCTCGACACGGCTGACGGAAAAGTCCGTTGGCAGAAGAATCTGCGCACCGATTTTGGCGGTCAGCCCGGCAACTGGGCGTATGCTGAATCTCCGCTGGTCGACAGCGGTGTCGTCGTTTGCACGCCCGGCGGCGCGGACGCAACGATCGTCGCGCTCGACAGGCAAACCGGCAACGGCATTTGGAAGACCGCTTTGCCCGAGGGGGACCAGGCGGCCTATGCATCGGCGATCGTGGTGAACGCCGCCGGCGTGAAGCAGTACGTGCAGTTTTTGCAGAAGGGTTTGGTCGGCGTCGACGCGGCGACGGGCAAGTTCCTGTGGCGCTATACGAAGACGGCCGAAGGAAGCCCGGCGAATATTCCCACGCCGATCGCGGTGGGAGATTTGATCTACAGCTCGGCCGGGCGCAGCGGTGGCGGGCTGGTGAAAATCAAGAACGAGGGGGCCGACGTCGTTGCCGAGCAGGTTTATTTCGAGCAGAAGCTGCCGACCAGCATCGGCGGCGCCGTCGAGCTGGACGGATTTCTCTACGGCACCACTGGGCAGGGGTTGGTCTGCGCCGATTTCGCAACGGGCGAAGGGCGCTGGCAAGAACGCGGCGTCGGCCCGGGGTCGGTTTGCTACGCCGACGGCCGGCTGTACGTACACAATGAGAAGGACGACGTCGTGGTGCTGGTCGAGCCCTCGGCCGAAGCCTATCGAGAAAAAGGGCGTTTCACGCTTCCCAATCAGCCCGAGCATGGCCGGGCCCTGGCCTGGGCTTATCCGGTCGTGGCCAACGGCCGGTTGTACCTGCGAGATTTGGATTGCCTGTGGTGCTATGATGTGAAGGCGCCGTGATGTGGCGAAGCGCGGGGCACCGCGTGTAGAGCGTCGAGTATCCGCAGGGCGTAAAATTTCTCGCTTGTGGACGTTGCATGATGGCCGCCGGTGAAGAACGCGAACGAGGTTACGCATCGGCAGGCGGGCTGCTTCGTTCGCGCCGCGAAATCCTGCAAGTCGGCTGCTCGAGCATGCTGTCCGTGGCGCTCGCCCCGCTGTTGGCGGCGCAGGCACGTTCGGCCGAGAAATCGAGCGTGGCCGGGCAAACAGCAATCACTGTGGGACGGCCTGGTGTACCGCGCGCTAAAAACGTGCTGCTGATCTTTCTGACTGGCGGCCCGAGCCATCTCGACACATTCGATCTGAAACCGGATGCGCCGGACGAGGTGCGCGGTCCGTTCTCGCCCATTGCGACCGACGTTCCGGGCATTCAGTTTTGCGAGCATCTGCCGCTGGTGGCTCGGCACGCTAGCAAGCTGGCCGTGGTGCGCACGATGCACTGCAACCCTGGCCTGGGTGCACATGAGACCGGCACGCATGGAATGCTGACCGGCAACAACGAGCTCCCCCCCGGCGCCGGTCTGTATGCTTCGCGCCATGATTGGCCCTGCTATGCGTCAGGACTCGACATCGTGCGTCCCGGTACCGCCGAACTGCCCAGCGGTGTCATGCTGCCGACGTATATGAATTTTTCCGGTGCGGGCTACTGCGGACAGAACGCCGGGATGCTGGGGGCCGGACACGATCCCTGGCAACTGCGCCGCGATCCGAATGATCCGAAGTACAAGGGGGACGACAGCCTGATCATGCCTGACGGGCTGTCGATTTCGCGGTTCGACAGCCGGCGGACGCTACTAGCCGAGATCGATCGCCAGCGCGCGGCGCTCGACGCGCATGCGGCGGTGAAACAATTCAACGCTCAACAGCAGGCGGCATGCGACACACTGACCGCGGGACGGCTGGCCAAGGCCTTTGCATTCGCGGACGAGCCGGCCGAGTTGCGCGAGCGATATGGCCGGCACATCTTCGGACAATCGTTGCTGCTGGCGCGGCGTGTCCTGCAAGCTGGCGTTCCGATGGTGCAGGCCAACATGGGCTACGCCGGACAATGGGACACGCATTCGAATAACTTTCAGGGGCTGAAGCAGAACCTGCTGCCGCCCTTGGATCGCGCTTTCGCCACTTTGCTGGAGGACATGCGATCGCTGGGCATGTTGGACGAAACGCTGGTGATCCTCACAGGTGAATTCGGCCGCACGCCGAAGATCGGCGGTAACGTGGGCTCGCCAACGTTCTCGCCCGACGGTCGCGATCACTGGACGCAATGCTTCACGAGCGTCTTCGCCGGATGCGGCGTGCATGGCGGACGGACGATCGGCACGTCCGACAAGACGGCGTCGTTGCCGCTGACCAAGGCATTCGACCCGCGCGACATGGGGGCCACGGTCTATAGCGCCCTGGGGGTCGATCTCGACACCGAGATTCACGACCAGCTCGGGCGGCCGCTACGGCTGAATACCGGACAGCCGATCACGCCCGTCTTCAACGGCGCCGAGATTTAAGCATCGGCTCAACCGGTCTTGGGGACACGCTTGCGCGTGCCTGACTCCTGAGTCGGCAGCGTTTTCTCGGCCAGCGGCGTCGGCTTTGGCAGCTTATCGATCGTCATGCGCACAGCTTCCAAGGCCGCGCTAGCATTGGGGAGTGCGGGCGGCTTGCCGGGCGTGGCATCGAAACGAAACGCCGAGGTCATGTCGCCGAACGTCTTGCGCCGCCAATCGCTAATGTTCGGTTCGCGAACGCCCGTGAAGACTTCGAGGAATCGTAGCGGCGAAGTGTGGTCGAAAACCTCGCTGCAAACCCAGCCGCCGGCGGTCCAGGGCGAGACGATGACACACGGCACACGGAACCCGGCGCCGATCGGTAGATCCTTTACGAACTCGCTCGCCGTGCCTGCTGGTGGCACCGGGGGCGCCACGTGATCGAAAAGCCCGTCATTCTCGTCATAGTTGAGAATGAAGACGGTCTTGGCCCACAGTTCGGGGTTGGCCGCGATGGCATTGATCTGCCGCGCGACGAAAGCCGCCCCCTCGGCCGGCGTGTAATCGGGATGCTCGGACTCGTAACTGGTGGGGATGATCCACGACACAGCAGGCAGCCGATCGTTCTTCGCATCCTCTTCGAATTGATCCGCCGGGCCGATCGTCATGCCACGATTGCGCAGAGAAGATCCCTCAGGCGCATCCTGGAAGGCCTGGAACGTCTCGAGCATATTGCAGCCGTAATTGTCCTTCTGCTGATAGACCTTCCAACTGATGCCGGCTTCTTCCAAACGCTCGGCATAGGTCTTCCAGTTGAAGAATCCCTTGCCTGACTTGGGAAGCGAATTATCGATCAGGGGTCCGCCGTGCTTTCCCTCGGCGTCAATCGTGCCGGTCATCCAGTACATACGGTTGGGCCAAGTGGGGCCGAAGACCGAGCAGTAGTACTCGTCGCAAACCGTGAACGCCTCGGCCAGTGCAAATTGAAACGGAATATCTTCGCGCGTGTGATAACCCATCACGAAGGGACCGTCGACGCCGTCGGCTTTGCGATGCGCGGGGAGCCAATTGTCCATCAGCCCACCGTTCCACGATTCGTGCTGAACAGACCAGGCGTGGCTCGTCGAAGGAATGCGCTGCGCACTGGTGTTGCGCGTGTCGAGGCGGAACGGTGCCAGGTATCCGCCCGGGCTTTCCTTGTCAGGCTGATAGAAGACCGACTGACCATTAGGCAAGAGCAACGCCTTGGGATCGGCAAAGCCGCGCACACCGGCCATCGTGCCGAAGTAATGATCGAACGATCGGTTCTCCTGCATCACCAGCACCACGTGCTTCACGTCGCGCAGCGAACCAATCTTCGGCGGATCGGCCAGCACGCGGCGCACGTTGGGGGGCATTAGCGACGCGGCGAGTGCCGCGGCGGTCATGCCGGCGGCCCCTTCCAATAGTCGACGGCGCGTCAGTTTCACAGGTGGCTGTTCGTTGGCTGATTGCTCACGCATCGAAGGGTTCCGCAAAGACGAACGTGGATGATTGGCGGATCATAAATGACATACGACGGTTCGGCGCATCACGGTGCGGCCCAATAATCGAAAACCACAACCTTCTCGCGCCGGTCCTTAACCACGTTAACGTAGGCCTGATGCGCCGGATGCACCAGATACGCGTCGCGGGCCTTTTCGTCCTTGAAGCTGACCACGAAGACGTGCGTCAGGCCGTCGGATTTTCCTTCGGGGCTGACGTTCTTGCCATGCTCGAAGGCGACAATGCCGTCGATCTTCGTCGGTAGCGCCGCGAACGTGTCAATCACTTCCTGCACGTCGGCCGACTTTGCGTCGTCCTTGAACTTGTAAAGCACGATATGGCGCAAAACCTGCGCCGGCTTCTCGGCAGCCTGTACCGCCGGTTTCTGCGCAAACGTCATGGCAATTCCCCCGACGAGCAATACGGCAACGAGCGCAAGCGTTAAACGCATGATGATAATCCTATAGCAAGAAGAGCGTGAAGAACGGAAGTTTGCCACTGACGACACCGAGAGAGGACGTCCGACCGACAATCTTGATTCGTGTCATTCGTGTAAGTCGTTGTTGCTTTTTATTTCAAAAGCATTTCAAACCACGACTGATGCGAATCACACGAATGGAATTCTGTATTTCTCGCTGACCTCGGTGCCCTCTGTGGCAAAATCCTCTTCTAGATTTCGAGCAGCATTCGGGCCGGTTCTTCGATCGATTCCTTGATCAGCTTCAGGAAGGTCACGGCGTCGCGGCCGTCGACCAGGCGGTGATCGTAGGTCAGGGCAACGTACATCATTGGCCGGATTACGACCTGGCCCGCCCGGGCCACGGGGCGATCCTGAATCGCGTGCAAACCCAGGATGCCGCTCTGAGGCGGGTTGACGATCGGCGTCGACAAGAGCGACCCGTAAACGCCACCATTGGAAATGGTGAACGTGCCCCCTTGCAGCTCGTCGACCTTCAATTGGTTCTTCTGGGCGCGCTGGCCGAAATCGGTCACGGCGCGCTCGATCTCGGCAAAGCTCAGCCGCTCGGCGTTCCGCAGCACGGGCACGACCAGTCCCTTGCCACCGCCAACGGCGATACCAATGTCGTAATGATTTCGGTAAATGACGTCGGTGCCGCGAATCTCGGCGTTCACGACCGGCACCTGCTTCAGTGCATGGACCACGGCCTTGACGAAGAACGACATGAAGCCGAGCTTCGCGCCGTACGTCTCTTGAAACAACTCGCGATTTTCGGTCCGCAGTGCCATCACGGCCGACATATCGATCTCGTTGAACGTGGTCAGTAGCGCTTGCGTCTGCTGAGCTTCGACCAATCGCTCGGCGATGCGCTGCCGCAGCAAGCTCATTGGCACCAGCTCTTCGTCCTCGCCAATCGGCGCACTCGCGGCTTCGACCGTGATTTCGCCGTCGACGCGCTTGGGACGCGTCGAGGGATGATTCTTACGAGTGGCAGGAACTGACGGAGCCGGTCGCGGCACCGCTGCTGCTGGCGATGTAGCTGCCGGAAGGCGAGCCGGGGGCGTCGATGCCGATTCGGGCGCTGGTTGCGCTTGCGTGGGCGCAGCGGGTGCGGGCGCTGGCTTGAGCGCCGCAGCGGGCGCTGGAGCAACCGGCGCAGGAGCTTTTGCTTCGACCGTCGATGCTTTTGCGGGAGCCGCGGACGGAGAAGTCGCCGCGCGCTGGGTGACGCTTGCCGTGGCCGGTGCGGTTTCCTTCGCGGGTGGGGAAGCGGAACCGCCGGCCGCGCCCTTCTCTTCCATGTAGGCGATCACTTCGCCGACCTGTGCCATCTCACCGCGATTCTTGACGATTTGCGTCAACACGCCGTCGCTCGGTGCGGGGAGTTCGGCCGTGGCCTTGTCGCTTTCGATCTCGACGAGCGATTCATCTTTGCGCACCGGATCACCCACGCGCTTCAGCCACGCGCCGATTTGCACCTCGGTGATCGACTCGCCGACCGATGGCACTTTTAATTCCAAAGCCATGATTTTTTCCGTCCGCTCCCGAACCTTGCTGGATGATTTCTCTTTGTCTTGCCTGTTACGCCGCGGCCCTCACGCCCATCAAAATCGGCGAGCCGATACAAACGCTTCCTCACCCTGACCTCTCCCAGAGGGAGAGGGGTTTTTATATCACCGCTTTCTCGTAATGTTCGTTTCGACTTCCGTTTTCAATTCCATCTCATTCGCTATCTCAAGTGCCGCCGAAGGCTGCCGCGATTAGTTCGTCTTGTTCCAGGCGGTGGCTGCTGGCCGAGCCGGTGGCGGGGCTGGCGCTGGCGCGGCGGTAAATGCCCGAGAACGGCAATCGCTCGAAGAGCGTTGTGCCGAACTGCAACTTCAGGAAGTTCCAGGCCCCCATATTCTCGGGCTCTTCCTGAATCCACACGACCGGTGTGCCGTCGCGGTAAGTGGCCAGCGCGGCCCGCAGTTGCTTGAACGGGAAGGGGTAGAACTGCTCGACGCGCACGATCGCAACGTCGTTGCGCGCCAGATCTGCGCGTTTCTGGGCCAGCTCGTAATAAACCTTGCCCGCACACAATAACACGCGACGCACGGCGGCCCCGTTGTCGAGCATGGTATCAGGAATCACGCGATGATAGGTGCCGACGGTCAACTCGTCGAGCGGCGAAACGGCCGCGGCGTGCCGCAGCAGACTCTTGGGGGTCATGACGACCAGCGGCTTGCGCCAGCGTCGCACGGCCTGGCGGCGTAGCAAGTGAAAATATTGGGCCGGCGTCGAAGGCTGCGCGATCTGCATGTTGTCTTCGGCCGCGAGCATCAGGAAGCGTTCGAGCCGGGCACTGGAATGCTCGGGCCCTGCCCCTTCCAGGCCATGCGGCAACAGCAGCGTCAGGCCGCTGAGCCGGCGCCATTTATCCTCGGCAGTGACGATGAACTGGTCGATGATAACCTGGGCCACGTTGACGAAGTCGCCGTATTGCGCTTCCCACATCACGAGCGCCGCGGGGCGATCGAGCGAATAGCCATACTCGAAGCCCAATACTCCCACTTCCGAAAGCGGGCTGTTGACCAACTCGATCCGGGCCTGGTCCGTGCTGAGATTCGATAGCGGCGTGTAGGTGTTGCCATTCTCCACATCGTGCAACACGGCGTGGCGCTGGCTGAAAGTGCCGCGCTGACAATCCTGACCGCTCAGGCGCACCGGCGTGCCATCGGTCACGAGCGTGGCAAAGGCCAAGGCCTCGGCCGTGGACCAATCAAGTCCGCGCTCGCCTGCGGCCATTGCCGCTCGCTGCGAAAGTAGTCGCTCGATCTTCGAATGCGGATGAAAGCCTTCGGGGACCTTTGTGAGTGCCGTCAACAGCGCGACGAGCCGGTCACGCGGGGCGCCCGAGTCAATCTCGTCGATGTTGGCTTCACGTCCGCCGGTGTAACCGCCCCACACGCCCGAGGGAACTTCCGGCGGGGACGCGTAACCACGGCTGCGCGCCGCGGAAAAGCCCTCTTCTAACCGGTCACGACTCTCGTCGCTGATCCGATCGGCCTCGTCGACCGTGATCTCGCCTAGGAGCAACAACCGATCCAGGTAGCTCTCTCGCACCGTGGGTTGCTGATCGATCTGCTTGTACAAGAGCGGCTGCGTGAACGAAGGCTCGTCCCCTTCGTTGTGCCCGCGGCGGCGATAGCAATACATATCCAGCACGACGTCGCGCTGGAAACGCTCGCGGAAATCCATCGCCAGGTTTACGACCTGCGCCACGCTTTCCGGATCTTCGCCGTTGACGTGAAAGATGGGAATTTGAAGCATCTTCGCCACATCCGTGGCATACGTGCTTGAACGGGCCTGCTCCGGAGGCGTGGTAAAGCCGAGTTGATTATTCACCACCACGTGCAGCGCACCGCCGGTGCAATAGGCGGGCAACTGACTAAGATTGAGCGTTTCTTGAATCACTCCCTCGCCGGCGAAAGCAGCATCGCCGTGAATCATCAGCACCAGGCCGTGCAGCCGGTCGAAATCCCCTTCGCGATCCTGCTTGGCTCGCATCCGGCCCGAGGCCACGGGATTGACGAATTCCAAGTGGCTGGGATTGAAGCAGAGCGAAAGATGAATTCCGTGGCCATCGCTCGTGACATGCTGCGAGCTGTAGCCCAAATGATACTTCACATCGCCACGGCCGCGGTGCAATGCCGGTTCGAGATCTTCAAACTCGTGAAAAATCTTCTGTGGGCTTTTGCCGATGATGTTGGCCAGTACGTTCAATCGTCCGCGATGCGCCATCGCGATCACGATCTCGTTGATCTGTTGGCGCCCTGCCTTTTCGATGGCCAGGTCCAACAACGGGATCAGGCTCTCGGAACCTTCGAGCGAAAAACTCTTCGCCCCCAGGTAGCGTTTCTGGATGAATTCCTCGAACAGCACGGCGTCGGTCAGACAGTTGAGGATCCGCAATTGCTCGGCGCGGCTGAGCTGCAACCGATTCTCGGTGCTTTCGACGCGCTCTTGCAGCCAGCCGCGGACGGTCAGGTCGTCGATGTGCATGAACTGCACACCGATGAAACGGCAATACGTGTTGCGCAGTCGTTTCAGTAGCTCGCGCAGCGTGGCTTCGTCCGCCCCGCCCAGCGAGCGCGTGGAAAATGTGCGATCGAGATCGGCCGGACCGAGGCCATAGAATTCGAGATCGAGCTCGGGCGGCGGCGCGGGGGAATCGCCCAAGGGATTGACTCGCGCCATGCGATGCCCGCGCACGCGATAGGCGCGAATCAATTGATCGACTCGCTCTTGTAGCACACCCGACGTGACGCCACCGTTGACCGCTTTGCCCCCTGCTTCGGCTGCCGACGTGGCGGCGCCGTTGTTCGAATGATCGCTTGTCAAGCTACCGTTGGTCGCGCCGGTGTGCCCGCGGTTCACGCGGGCGCCGTTCCCGTTGGAACCTGCGGCGTGATACATGCTCTGCGGCGTAAACGAAGGACCGAGCTGCGGGTCGCGCAGGAAACGTCCATCGCGGCCGGCAAGTGACCCAAAGAAACGGCGCCAGTCGTCGCTGACGCTCGCCGGATCGCGCACGAAGTCGCTGTACAAGTTCTCGACGAAGGCCAGGCTATGGCTGTCGAAAGGGACGTCTTCTGGTTTCATCGATTTTTCGCGTGGCAAGGGTGGCCCGGGGATACCGGAAGACTTTGTATTATACGTCGCGCCGCGGGGGAATCGGGGGGTTAGCAAATGGGTAGTGGAACGGTGATTTTGTCACTTTATGAGACCGATTGATGGTCGAATTGGGGCCGGTAACGCCACCGACACCATTACCGACAGCAGGCCGGACGATTATTTCGGCAACCGCTCGCGAAGCTGCAGCAACCGGTTGCCCGCGGCGTGCAGCGTTTCTTCGCGTTTGGCAAACATGAACCGGACCTTAGTTCGGCCCCGTTCGCGGGGAGCGTAAAAGCTGCTGCCGGGGACGGCCGAGACGCCGACATTCTCGATCATCCAACGCACGAACTGCGTATCGTCCCACCCGGTATCGAACGGTGTGATGTCGGTCATCACGTAGTACGCCCCCTCTGGCTCCTGGAATTCGAAGCCAGCCTGGCGCAAATAGCCGAGCAACACTTCGCGGCCGCGCGCGTAATGATCGCGCAACGAATCGTAATACGATTGCGGCAGTGCAAGCGCCGCGGCCCCCGCGATCTGCAATGGATGCGGCGCACCGACCGTAAGAAAATCGTGCGCCTTGCGGATGCCATCGGTGATCGCTGGCGGCGCGATGCAATAGCCCAGCCGCCAGCCGGTCATGCTGAAGGTCTTCGACAGGCCGCTGATCGTGACCGTGCGCTCGGCCATGCCGGGCAGCGTGGCGATGCTGGTATGTGGCACGTCGCCGTAGCGGATGTATTCGTAGATTTCGTCCGACAGCGAGAAGGCGTTGAATTCCTGGCACAGCGCCGCGATCTGCGAAAGCTCGTCGCGCGTAAAGACGCGCCCCGTGGGATTGTTGGGCGTGTTAACGATCACGGCTTTGGTGCGTGGCGAAAACGCGGCCCGCAACTCTTGTGGGTCGAAGCGCCAATCGGGCGGGCGTAACGGCACCCATACCGGCCGAGCGCCGGTGAGCTGCGCGTCGGGGCCGTAGTTCTCGTAAAACGGCTGAAAGATAACGACCTCGTCTCCCTGATCGATCAGGGCCAGCATCGTGGCCATCATGCATTCGGTGGCACCACAGCAAACCGTGATATGGCTGTCGGCGTCGCACTCGATGCCGTTAAACGCCCGGGCCTTGGCGGCGATGGCCTGCCGTAGAGCGGGAACGCCCCAGGTGATCGAGTATTGGTTGAAGCCGTCGCGGATAGCGCGGCAGGCGGCCTCTTTGACCTCTTCCGGAGGATCGAAGTCGGGCATCCCCTGCCCCAGGTTGATCGCGCCGGCGCGGGTGGCCAGCCGCGTCATTTCGCGAATCACGGACTCGGTAAAATACTGGACCCGCGTGGCAACGGGGCGAGGCGTGCTGCTGGAAGAACTCATCGAACGAAGTCGCGATCCGTGCGGCGGAAGGAGCTTGACAGGTCGGGGCAAACAGTGCAGTGTCATCTTCGTCGAGCACCCGAAAGTAGGCAAGGCCTCCTGGCCAGCCACAACATTAGAGATTTATGCGTACGACCGACCGCAATAGCCGGAGGCGCACGAGTAGCCAATAGCGAGATCATTATGGTCACAGCGTTGCTATCACGGTCGTCGGGGCACGGTGCCTACGGGCAAGGCACCTCTTTTCGAAAGCTGGCGGGCACGTGTTTCGGCGCCTGCACCGTGCTATTAAATCTCGCCGGTGCGCAATCCTCACAGGTTAGGGCTGCCGAGGCGGGCCGGCCCAACGTGCTGTTCATCGCCGTCGATGACCTGAACCATTGGGTCGGGCACCTGGGACGAAACCGACAGACGATTACGCCCCACCTCGACCGCCTGGCCACCCAAGGGGTAACGTTCACGCACGCTTATTGCGCGGCGCCGGTCTGTAACCCTTCGCGTGCGGCGCTCATGTCCGGTTTACGGCCGCACCAAACAGGCGTCTATGACAACAAGAATGACTGGCGCCCGGAAATCGATCCCGCGCAGACCTTGATCAGTACGTTTCGCAAGGCGGGATATTTCGTTGGCGGGTCGGGCAAGATCTACCACGGCAGCTTCGAGCGCCATAACGAGTGGGAAGAGTATTTGAAACGTGAGGGCGCAGATCCCAAGCCTTCGGGCGATACGGGCGTGGGCGGAATCAAATTCGCGCCGCTCGACTGCAATGATGAAGACCTGCGCGAATGGAAGATCGTCCAGTACGGCATCGACCAATTGAATCGCAAGCAGGATCGGCCGTTTCTGCTGACGATTGGACTGCACAAGCCGCACATGCCGTGGAACGTGCCACGCAAGTATTACGACATGCATCCGCTGGAAAAGATCGAGCTACCACCGACGAAAGCGGATGACCTGGCCGATGTGCCGCCGGCCGGCGTGAAGATGGCCCGGCCCGAGGGGGATCATCGCGAAATGCTCGAGTCGGGCCGATGGAAGGAAGCGGTGCAAGGCTATCTGGCCGCTATCTCTTATTCGGACGCAATGATCGGCCGCCTGCTCGAAGGGCTAGCCAAGAGTGAATACCGCGACAACACGATCGTGGTGCTATGGGGAGATCACGGCTGGCACCTGGGCGAGAAACAGCACTGGCGCAAGTTCGCCTTGTGGGAAGAAGCAACACGGGCGCCGCTGCTCTGGATCGTGCCCGGTGTGACGAAACCGGGAGGCGTATGCGCACGGACCGTGGATTTTATGAGTATCTATCCCACGCTCACGGATCTATGCGGAATTCCGATGCCGCAGCACATCAATGGCAAGAGCATCCGCGCGCTTTTGGCCGATCCGCAGGCGAGTTGGGATCAGCCGGCTATGACGACGTTCGGCTATAAGAACCACGCGGTGCGCGACGAAGGTTGGCGCTATATTCGTTATGCCAACGGCGATGAAGAGTTGTACGACGAAACGAACGATCCCTATGAGTGGGAGAACGTCGCCGATCGGCCCGAGCATACTTCGAAAAAGGCCGAGCTTGCGAAATTCCTGCCCTTAGAGAATGCCGCGGACAAAGTGCAGGCAGGCAAAAAGCGGGCAGAGCAGCGGACGACAGCTGAAGATCGCCCGGCGAACAAGAAAGCCAAGAAGCGCGCGAAGAAGTCGCTGAACGGCAATTGAAAGACCTGCCCGCCGCGAGAACTACGATCGCGCTGCCTGAATTTACTTCGCCGGCACAGCATCTACTTCGCGGGCGCGGCGCTTCGATGTTCCACGAGCCAGGCCGTGAATTGCTGGGCGGTGTCGTTGCGCCCCAGCGAACGTGCGACAGCGATAGCCCGCTCGGCCGTGGATACAGCCGTGGCAGTTTGGCCCAGGTCCATGTAGGCCGTGATGAGTGGCGCGAAAGCATCCAGAAGTAGAGGATCCCAGGCGAGCGCTTGCTCGAGTTGATCGACCGCGGCCTGCGGCTGCCCGGCTCGCCCTAGCAGCACGCCGAGATTCACGGCGGCTTCAGCGTATTTCGACTTCAGCTCGAGAGCTTTCCGGAAATGAGGGATGGCCTCCGTGGGCCGGCCCAGATTGGTGAGCGCCATGCCCAAGTTGTTCTGCGCCGCGGCCGAGTCCGGCTTGAGCACGATCGCCCTTTCGATGTGCGGGATCGCCTCGGGCGCGCGGCCGACCATCATCAGGGCGAAGCCGAGGTTATTGTGCGTACCTCCGTCATCGGGCTTCATGCGGATCGCTTCTTCGAAATGGGGAATCGCCTCTTGCTGTCGACCAAGCGTTTGCAGTGTGATGCCGACATTGAACTGCGAAATCGAGCTGCCCGGCTGATGAACGAGTGCATCCTGCCAAAGTGCGAGTGGCGTTTCGAACATGGCGAGCCGTCGGGCGTCGAGCGCACCATAGCCAATTGCCAGCAACACGCCGGCGGCACCGACGATCGTTACGGCACGTCGATCGACGTGCGCAGCACTGGACCGCGCCGCCGGCGAGCGTGGGTTGGGGCCTGTCAGCAAGCGGCGGACGATTTCGAACCCGCCGGCGACGAACAGGGCCACCAAGCCGGCCATTGGTAAATACATGCGCCGTTCGGCGGCAATTTCGGTGATGATCGGGACGACCAGCGTGGGTGAGAGTATCGCCACGACCCACGTCAGAACAAAACCCGCTGCTGTGCGCCGCCAGACCAGGACAATCGTCGCGAGGGCCAGCAGCGCAACCGTTAGCACCCAGGGCCATGCCGCCGCAAAGGTGTCGAGATACCTAAATTCATAGTGAATCACCAGCGGCCAAGGCCAGACGGCAAGCTTCATATAGATGAGCAAGACTTTGCACTGCGTACACCACCAGATCCAAGGAGCCAGATCGACACTAAAGCCAGCCGTTTCCGAGCGCGGTCCGCCGATGTGCAGGAACAGAATCATTCCCCAGGCCGGCAGGAAGCCAAGATACAACGGCCACGATTTTCGCAGTGCCTGGCGAAACGAGCCGGCAATAAAAGTGCGCTCGAAGAGCAAGATCATGGCCGGCGCCGATACCATGACCTCTTTGCACGCGGCCCCCGTAAGACAGGCGAGCCCCGCCAGGGCGAGCCATGTAGCGCGACGCGGAGGGGAATTTGCTTGCCAATAGTGCAAACTGGCCAGTAACGTTGCCAGGTAGCAAAACCCCATCATCATTTCCGTGCGCTGCGTGATGTATTGCACGGCGTCGATCTGCAAAGGATGCACCGCCCATAACAATGCCGCGAGAATCGCAAGCGGCTCGCACACCCGATCGAAACGGCCGGCAAAGAATTCGAGCCGAAAAACACGGCGTAGCACGGCCCATAGCAGCCAGGCGTTGAACGCGTGCAGGCAAGCGTTGACGATGTGGTAGCCGGTCGGATCGAAGCGCTCGCTGAAATGGTAATTAATCGCCAGCGACAGATTCGGAAGTGGCCGGCCGGCCGTGCAGAAGTCCTTTTCCGGATTCAGCGGGCCAGGCGCCTTGCCATCTCCGATCAGCGGCCACAATTGCTTAATCGATGGGTTTTCGACAATGGTATTGCCATCGTCAAAGACCAAGGGAGCGTGAATCGCGCGGCCGTAAACCAGTGCCACGACGATGCCCAGCAACGCCAACACGCCCAGCGCGCGGAAGTAGCCGGACGACCACCGGCGTGCTTCGCCCGAGGTCGATGGCGATGCGGCAGTTGTGGTTTTTGCCGGGCGGTGGGTCTTAGGTTGGGCCATCGTCAGTTAAAAATTGCCGACTCGTCCGAATATCCGTACTTCTCTCGATCAAATCTGCACGCGTCCATTACCTTAGCCGACGGCGGAGATGGGAATCACTCGACCGTCGGGCGAGGGACAGCTCAACGTTTTGCCGCCGATTTCGCCCGGGCACGCAGCCACTCTGTGTATTGTTTGATCAATTCGTCGCGCCTTAGCTGGCGCGCCAGCTTGAGCGCCGTTTCGACTGTTTTAACAGCGTCAGCCGGCTGCTTGAGCTCGTCGTAGGCGGCGACCAGCGGCATCACACTCTCGAATTGATCTGGTTTTAGGACTAGCGCCCGCTCCAGGGCCGTGACGGCTTCGCGCGGATGGCCGCAGCGCAGTTCGGCAATTCCCAAGTTCGTGGCCGCGTCCGTAAAACTCGGATTCATTTCGAGGGCCTGTCGGAAATACTTGGCCGCCTCTTCATGTCGATTCAACCCGGCCACGGCGACCCCCATATTGTGCAGTGGCACGGCCGACGTGGGATCGAGCTGCCGCGCCTTTTCGATATAAGGAATGGCTTCCTGCGGCCGACCGGCCAGGGTCAGGGCAAAGCCGTAGTTGTCATAGGCGCTCGATATATTCGGTTCAAGAGCCAGAACGCGCGCAAACTGCTCGGCGGCGTCATTCGGCCGATTGGCCGCCAACAGAGCAAAGCCCAGGTGCAGGAACGCTTTCGACGAGTCAGGCTTCAGTCGTATCGCCTCTTCGAAATACGGAACTGCTTCGCGCGAGCGCCCTACGCCGACCAGCGCCATGCCGACATTATTCTGCACGTAATGGCTCTCGGGCGAATATTTGAGTGCGTCTTGCCAGACCTTCAAAGTCTCGGAGTAAACCGAAAGTCGTTTTGCGCTGACGCTGCTGTAGATCAGCAGTAAGAGTGCCACCGGAACGCACGTCACAATCAAGGCCCGGCCGCGTGGCACTACGCGCGATTTTAACGTCGGAGCGTCGGCGACAATTCGCACAGCTAACAGATAGATCGCCACGACAGCCAGTGTGGCCAGCGCGGCCAAGGGCAAATACATACGACGCTCGGCCGCGTACTCGGTAATGATCGGCACGACCAAGGTCGGCGACAGGATCACAACGACCGCCGCGAGCACGAATCCCGTGGCCGCGCGTTTCCACAGCAGGTACACGGTCAGGATCGCTAGCAGCAGAACCGGCAACAGATATGGCGCCGCGGCGCCCAAAGTGTCGAGTAATGGAAACTGGTAATGAATCACCAGCGGCCAGGGCCAAACCGACAGCTTTAAATACATCAGCAGCGCTTTGCACTGCGTGAGCCACCAGACATAAGCCGGCACGTCGTGACCGAAGCCGGTGGACTCGGTGCGCGGCCCGCCAACGTTCAGCGCCAGCAGTAAACCCCAACTCGCCATCAAACCCAGGTACAGCGGCCAGGACTTTTGCAGAGCACGGCGAAATGATCCAGCAACGAACGTGCGCTCGAACAGCAACACCACGACCGGCGCCGTGACCATAACCTCTTTGGACGCCATGCCGGCCGTGCAGGCCAGCGTCGCCACGCACAGCCACAGGATTCGCGACGAGCGCGCGGTCGCGGCCCAATAACGCAGGCTGTCGGAAAGCGTCGCCAGGTAAAGGAATCCGACCATAAGCTCGGTGCGCTGCGTGACATACTCGATACTTTCGGTGTGCAGCGGATGAACGGCCCACAAGAGTGCCGCCAGAAAGCCGAGCAGACCCGCGACTTGGTCGAACCGACCCTGAAAATATTCTAACCGCAATGTGCGACGCACGATGCTCCACAGGAGGAGCGTCGAGAGAATGTGCAACGTGACATTCACCACGCGGTATCCGGTCGGCCACTTGCCGTCGATCGCGTAATTCAAGGCGAATGAGAGATTCACCAGCGGTCGACCCGCCGTTGACGATTGGCGCGTCGGACGCAACGGGCCAGGATCATCGGGCGTGCCCACGAGCGGCCATAACCGGTGTACGGACGTGTTGGCGACGATGGTTGGATTGTCGTCAAAAATAAAGGGGGCCGAGAGCGAACCGCCGTAAATCGCCGCGATGCAGACCGCGATGATCGCGGCCCCAGCCAGCGCGCCAACGGCCGGCTTTTGCAGGTAGCGACGATAGCCCCCCACAGTCGGCACAGGTGCCGGGGTTTGGTTGCGGTCACGCCGATTTTTTTGATGGGCCTTTGCCAAGAGTCTTTCCGTTTCCTTGGTTACCGGCCGAGTGTTTTCACCTGCCACCGGTATATCAATCGCGGCCGATCGATTCGATTATGGTTGCTGACGGCTGCGGAGAAAAGTTCGTCACAACGGGACTTGCCGCAGGAGTCCGGTTTTCATGGCTGCGGAGCGCTGGCGGCATGTTCCTGGAGCCAGGCTGTGATCTGGTCGGCCATCTGGGTGTCGCCTTGTTGTCGCGCCTGCTCGACTGCCCGTAGCGCCGTCTGGATCGCTTGTGGTGGTAGATTGAGTTCGAAATACGCGCTCGCCAGCGGCTGGTACGCCGCCAGCAGCGCAGGCCGCAGGCGCAGTACCGCTTCCAATTGTTCAACCGCGGCCGCGGCCTGATGTTGCCGGGCCAGCGACAATCCCAGGTTCATGCGCGCCTCGACATAATCCGGACGCAGTGCGATCGCCCGACGCAAATGATCTACAGCCCCGCTTTCGTCCCCGGTCGTGGCCAGGGCGACGGCCAGATTATTGTGGGCCTCGGCGAAATCGGGTTCGAGGGCCAGCGATCGCTCGAGAGGAATGACGGACTCGGCGGCTCGGCCAGCGCTGATCAATGCCATGCCCAGGTCGTTGGCGGCATCAGCAGCGTCGGGCTTGAGGCGTAGCGCGGCCTCGAACTGCGGAATCGCCTCTTGCTGCCGCCCCGCTTCGGCAAGCGCCATGCCAAGATTGATCCGCGACGACGAGCTGTTGGGCTGGTGCCGGATCGCGTCTTCCCACAGAGCCAGCGGCTGGTTGAAAACCTCGGCGCGCCGGGCACCATACAGCGCCGAGACCAGCGCGACACCTCCGCAAAGCGTAAGCACCACGGCCAGCGGTCCGCGAATACGCGACTTAACATTCGTCTCGCTCGCCGAGAACTGCATAACTCGTTGCGCGGCCAAATAACCGAACGTAACGGCGAGCGTGACCAACGCTGCCAGCGGTAGGTACATCCTTCGCTCGGCCGCGACCTCGGTAACTACGGGGACCAAGAGCGTCGGCGAGAGAATGGCAAACAAGAATACGAGCGCGAAGCCTGCCGCCGTGCGCCGCCAGAACAGGATCGCGGTCACCGCCGCGAGCGCGAGTGTCGGCAAGAGCCATGGCCACGCCGCAGCGAACGAATCGAGGTACGGATATTCGTAATGAATCACCAACGGCCACGGCCACGCGGCCAGGCGCAGATAAACCCATAGCACCTTGGCCTCGGTGAACCACCAAACGTAGGCGGGCACGCCCGAACCGAAGCCGGTGGAATGCGAGCGCGGCCCCACGACGTTCAGGGCCACGAGCAGCAGCCAAGTCAACGCCAGCCCACAGTACAACGGCCACGAGCGGCGCAGCGCCGCGAGAAACGAACCGGCAAGAAACGTCCGTTCGTAAAGCAAAACGATCACAGGGGCCGAGACCATGATTTCTTTCGAGGCCATGCCGGCCGCGCAGGCAAAGACCGCCACGAATAGCCAGGCAGTGCGTTCCAACGGCACTGCAGCCTGCCAATAACGCAGACTGCTATAGAGCGTGGCAAGGTAGCAGAAGCAGACCAACAACTCGGTGCGCTGGGTGACATAGATCACGGCCTCGGTTTGCAGTGGATGCAGTGCCCAGACCAGCGCGATAGCTAGCGCCAACCAAGCGGCAGCGCCATCGAATCGTCCGCCGAAGAACGACAAATCAAGCGTGCGACGAACGATCCCGAATATCAGCGCGCCCGACAGGACGTGAATAATCATGTCGAAGACGTGATAGCCCGTCGGATCGAGCTGGCCGAAGTGGTAGTTGACGGCCAAGGTGAAATTCACCAGCGGCCGGCCGGCCGTGCAGAATTGCGGCGGCGGATTCCACGGGCCGCGCGAGGATGAGTCGCCGAAAGGAGGCCAGAGCCGCGTGATCGAGGTATTGGCCAGCACGCTGTTGTAATCGTCGAAAATGAACGGCGCGTGAATCGATCGGCCGTATACGCCCCAGACGCTCGCCGCAAGTAGCACGACGACGGTGCAAGCCCACGCACGACTGTTCGCCGCCACGGGAATGTGCGCTGGATCAGAATCGTCGAGGGGCATGCGCCGCCAGAATCTTGCCAGAGTGCGATGGGCCGACAAGGTTGTCGATCGGCCGCGGTTCCATCGATTATCCTTGCGGATTCCACAGGCGGAAAGCGGTTTGCCAGCGCCAAACGGGGAATCGTCAAAGCGGTGGTCCCCATCGCATGCAAGCGGGCCTTGCAAGAGTTATGATCGGCATAATTCGCTGCCGGCAGCGGGCCGCCCGTGGCCCGCCTCATCGGCGGCCCGACCTTAATTTCACGATGTCAGGCGGACTATGAGAGCACGAGTTTCTCGCAATTTTCAGACTGCTGCGCGGCTGGGCCGAGTCTCGATCCGAACCCTGTCTATCTTGGCGTTCGCAGCGGCATTGTGCGTAAGTGGCTCGAGAAACGGCCTCGCAACCGAGGCTTCGGCACCGGAACATCCGAACGTCGTCATCATTTATTGCGATGACGTTGGTTACGCCGACGTTGGCGTGTTCGGGGCCAAGGGTTACACGACGCCGAATCTCGATCGGATGGCGGCCGAAGGGGTCCGCTTCACACGATATTATTCGGCGCAGCCGGTTTGCTCGGCATCCCGCACGGCACTATTGACCGGGTGCTATCCAAACCGGCTGGGAATTCAAGGCGCGCTCGGCCCGCAGGCCAAGATCGGCATCAATGCCGACGAGATGACGCTCGGCGAGTTGGTCAAGCAACAGGGATACGCCACGGCCGTGTACGGCAAATGGCACCTCGGGCACTTACCGCAGTTTCTGCCAACGCATAATGGCTTCGACGAGTATTTCGGGCTGCCCTATTCGAACGATATGTGGCCGCTGCATCCTGATTACCTGGCGACCGAGGGGCAGAAAAAACGGCAGGGTTATCCCGATCTGCCGCTGATCGAAGGGGACAAGGTCGTGATCCCCGAGGTGACCTCGAAAGAGCAGCGACAGTTGACCACCTGGTATACCGAACATGCGGTGAGCTTTATCGAACGCAACAGAGAGCGACCGTTCTTGCTGTACGTACCGCACAGCATGTCGCATGTGCCGCTGCACGTCAGCGACAAGTTCCAGGGCAAATCCGGCGGCGGCATGTATGGCGATGTGATGCAAGAGATCGACTGGTCCGCGGGCGAAATCCTGGCAGCGCTCGCGCGTAACGGGCTCGATCGAAAGACGCTCGTCATTTTCACGTCGGATAATGGCCCTTGGTTGAACTACGGCGATCATGCCGGCTCGTCGGGCCCGCTGCGCGAAGGCAAGGGAACATGCTGGGAAGGGGGCGTCCGTGAGCCCTTCATCGCGCGCTTCCCCGGCGTGATTCCTGCCGACACCGTCTGCAAAGAGCCGGCCATGGCGATCGACCTGTTCCCCACGATCGCCAAATTGACCGGAGCGAAACTGCCCGAGAAGCCCATTGACGGACTAGACATCTGGCCGTTGTTCGTCAGCGCGCCCGGCGCGAAGAGCCCGCACGAGGCGTACTACTTCTATTACAACGACAACGAGTTGCAGGCCGTGATGAGCGGCGACTGGAAGCTGTACTTGCCACACACCTATCGCACGCTGGCCGGACGACCGGGGGGAACAGGTGGCAAACCAGTATCCTATGAGTCGCGCAAAATCGAGCAGCCCGAACTTTACAACGTGGCCGACGACATCGGCGAGGCGAAGAACGTGGCCGCCGAACATCCGGATATCGTAGCGCGACTTTTGGCGCTGGCCGAGAAGGCCCGCGACGATATGGGGGACAAGCTCACGCAGCGCGAAGGCAAGAATCGACGTCCCGCGGGGCGTGCGGAGTAAACATCGCGAGTGGCTATCGATGTTCCCTTGTTCCATCCTCTTGCAGACGCACTACGCAATGCCCGTTAAAACAAGTTTGTCCCTCGGACTTCTCACGGCCTTGTTGCTGACCACCATGGCTCGCGCTGCCGACACACTCCCCAACATCGTGATCGTGATGCCCGACGATGTGGGGTATGGCGATTTCTCGTGCCTGGGGAGCCCGATTATCAAAACGCCCGCGATCGACGCGTTTTGGCGGCAGAGTGTTCGCTTTACGGATTTCCATGTTAGCCCCACGTGTGCTCCGACGCGCGCGGCACTGATGACCGGACGGCACGAATTCAAGAACGGTGTGACGCACACGATCGACGAGCGCGAGCGATTGACGCTGCGTGCCACAACGCTGGCCCAGGTGCTGAAATCGACCGGATATACGACTGGCATCTTCGGCAAGTGGCATTTGGGGGACGAACCCGAGCGCTGGCCTGACAAACGCGGCTTTGACGAAATGTTCATTCACGGCGCCGGCGGCATCGGCCAATCCTACCCGGGCAGTTGCGGCGATGCCCCGGGCAATACGAACTTCAACCCGGCCATCTTGCACAACGGTCGCTTCGAAAAGACCAACGGGTACTGCACCGACGTTTTCTTTCGCCAGGCCCAGACGTGGATCGACACGGTCAAGGGGCGGCAGCCGTTCTTTGCCTATATCACGCCGAACGCGGCGCACACGCCGCTGGACGTGCCGGACGAATACACCAAGCGGCACGCGGCCGAGGTGCCGACCAATGTCGCGAAGTTTTATGGCATGATCGAAAACATCGACGAGAACTTCGGCCGGCTGATGGCGCAACTGGACGAAGCAGGCCTGACGCAAAACACGCTCGTCATTTTTCTGACCGACAATGGCGGCACGATGGGGACCGAGATCTTCAACGCCGGCATGCGCGGCAAGAAAGGAACTGCCTTTCAAGGAGGGACGCGGGTGCCGTCGTTCTGGCGATGGCCGGCAGGCTTTGCCGGAGGAGTCGATTGCCCGGCACTCTCGGCGCAGATCGATATCCTGCCGACCTTGGCGGCGATCACCGGCGCAACGCTCAATGAAAAGCTGCAGCAGCAGATCGAGGGACGTAGCTTGCTGCCGCTACTGAAGAATCCGCGCGCGGATTGGCCAGATCGTTTTCTCGTGACGCATCTGGGGCGCTGGCCGCGCGGTGAGGTGGCCGCGGCGAAGTACAAGACCTGTTCGATCCGCAACAACCGCTACACGCTCGTCGAGAATAAGGATCTTTACGACCTGCAGACCGATCCCGGCGAGACGACCAACGTGATCGCCGCGCATCCGGATGTCGCGGCCAGTCTGCGAGCCGCTTACGACAAGTGGTGGGATTCCATACTGCCGCGTCTGGAGAACGAGGACGCCGTCCGCCCGGCGGAGAATCCCTTCAAGACACTCTACCTGCAGCAATTCGGCAGCTTGCCGGGCAAGTAACACCGTTGCGCGTGACTTTTCTCGTTCAAATCGATTCTGTACGCGATGCACATACTACTTAGCGCAGTTCAATCCTCGGAAAGCTTCAACATGCATTCTTCGGTGATCCGCGTTTCGATCCTGTTGGGAGCCTCGGCACTGGTTTTCAATTGCATGGCTGCCGACGATTCGTCCGCCGCCGAGGGAAAACGCCCGAACATCGTGCTGATCTTTTCCGACGATCATGCCTACCAGGCGATCAGCGCTTACAACGATCCACGGAAATTGGTGCAGACGCCGAACCTCGATCGGCTGGCCGCCGAGGGAGTGCGCTGCGATCGATGCCTGGTGCCGAATTCGATCTGCGGGCCCAGCCGAGCCACAGTGCTGACGGGCAAGTACAACCACTTGAACGGCTTCTACAACAATTCGAACAGCCGCTTCGATAGTTCGCAGATGACGTTTCCGAAGTTGCTGCGCGCGGCCGGCTATCAAACAGCCGTGATCGGCAAGTGGCATCTGATCAGCGAGCCGACCGGTTTCGACCATTGGGAAATCCTGCCGGGGCAAGGCGTCTATTACAACCCGGCCATGACGCGCAACGGCGAAAAGACGCAGCACCAAGGGTACGTTACGGACATCATCACTGACTTGTCGCTCGATTGGCTCGGCAATCGCGATGCGTCGAAACCGTTTCTGCTGATGTGCCAGCACAAAGCGCCGCACCGCGAGTGGGAACCCAACCTGAAATACTTAGGGCACGACCAGGATCGCAAATACGACGAACCGGCAACGTTGTTCGACGATTATGCGAACCGCGGCGTGGCCGAGCGCGACCAAGACATGACGATCGAAAAGACGATGAACTCGCGCGATCTGAAGCTCACCCCCCCTGCGCAATTGACGCCGGAGCAATTGGAAAAATGGAATGCCTACTACGAGCCGCGCAACGCCGCGTTTCGTCAGGCGAATCCGCAAGGGGCCGACCTGGTCCGTTGGAAGTACAACCGCTACATGCACGACTATTTGGGCTGCATCCGCTCGGTGGATGAAAGCGTGGGAAGGGTTCTGAAATACCTGGACGACGCCGGATTGGCCGACAACACGCTGGTGATTTACGCCGCCGACCAAGGGTTTTACCTGGGCGAGCATGGCTGGTTCGACAAGCGGTGGATCTTCGAAGAGTCGCTGCGAACCCCGCTGCTGGTGCGCTGGCCTGGCGTGGCAAAGCCGGGACTCGTGTGCCGGGACATCGTTTCGAATCTCGACTTTGCCGAGACGTTTCTCGATGCGGCCGGCGTGCCGATTCCCGACGAGATGCAGGGACGCAGCCTGCGTGACGTGTTAGCCGGCGAAACTCCGGCCGATTGGCGCAAGAGCTTCTACTATCACTACTACGAATACCCTGTGCCGCATCACGTGCGACCGCACTATGGTGTAGTGACGGATCAGTACAAATTGGTGCATTTCTACGGATCCGACGTCGACTACTGGGAGTTATTCGATCGTCAGGCCGATCCGCACGAATTGCGCAGCGTCTATGGCCAGAGCGGCTATGCAGCGGCGCAAAAAGAATTAGAAAAAGAACTCAGTCGCTTGCGCAAGGACTTGAAAGTGCCCGACCAGGATCCGCCGACCGCCTCGGGGCGACGGGTCGCCGAGGCCGCGAAGTAGTTTCGCGCGTGCTCGTGCCATTGATCGTCGGGCTTAAGGAGCGCTATGAAAACGCTGGTCATGTTGTTCGCGGTCGTAGCTGTTGGCTTTTCCAGGTCGGCGTCAGCGGCCGACGCTGCCGCTGCGCCGCGGCCGAACATCGTCTTCTTGTTGGCCGACGATCTGGGATCGGACGACGTCGGTTGGCGCGGCAGCGATATTAAGACGCCGCGATTGGACGAATTGGCGGAGTCTGGTGCGAAGCTCGAGCAGTTCTATGTGCAGCCGGTTTGCTCGCCGACGCGCGCGGCGCTGATGACGGGCCGGTATCCCTTCCGACATGGTTTGCAGGTTGGCGTCGTACGTCCCTGGGCGCAGTACGGGTTGCCATTGGCAGAACGCACACTTCCCCAGGCGCTGCACGACGCTGGCTATCAAACCGCGATTACGGGCAAGTGGCACCTAGGGCATTTTCAGCCGGAGTATTTGCCCACGCGGCGTGGCTTCGATCATCAATATGGCCACTACAACGGCGCGCTTGATTACTTCACACACATTCGCGACGAGGGGTTCGATTGGCATCGCGATGATCACGAGAATCATGACGAGGGGTATTCCACGCACTTGATCGCGCGCGAAGCCGTGGCGCGGATCCAATCACGCGATCCGTCGCGACCGCTGTTTTTGTACGTCCCTTTCAACACGGTCCATGCTCCGCATCAGGTGCCTGATAGTTACACGGCGCCGTACGAAAATCGCGCCGGCCAGAAGCGCATCTATGCGGGCATGGTGGCGGCATTGGACGAGGCCGTGGGGCAAATCGTTGATGCTGTTCGTGCTGCCGGAATGGCCGACAACACGCTCTTCGTCTTTTCCAGTGACAACGGTGGACCGAATCCCGGCAAACTGACGGATAACGGTCCCCTGCGTGCCGGCAAAGGAACGGTGTACGAAGGGGGCGTGCGGGTCTGCGCATTCGCCACTTGGCCGGGGAAGATCAAGGCCGGCCAAAAGATCGACACACCGCTACATATCGTTGACTGGTACCCGACGCTGTTGAAACTGGCCGGCGCATCGGCCGAGCAATCGCTGCCGGTCGATGGCCTCGACCTGTGGCCAGCCCTGACAGGTGCGCCGACGCCAACCGATCGGACGATCGTGATCAACACCACGCCTACCGCTGGCGCGATCCGTGTCGGAGATTGGAAGTTGGTACTGGGGGGCAATCGCCGGGGGAGCGAGGATGAGGACGAAAAGCCTGCCGCCGCGACGGAAAAAGAATCCGTCGAGCTATTCAACCTGGCAACCGACGTCGGCGAGAAAACAAATCTGGCGAACGCCGAACCGAAGATCACCGAGCAACTGCGTGCGCGCTATGCGGCCTACGCCAAGGAAGCTGTACCGCCGAAAGCAGGGCCTAAGCCACGCGGGTTCAAGAGTCCGCGTGTGTGGGGACAGGTGGACTGACCGCGAGCTCGTTCGACTGTCGACGCAGTAGGTTCGATTGTCACGGCGACAGCGGGCAAAGCCAAATCCCTCTCCCCCGTGGTGGAGAGGTTAGGTGAGGGGAATTTTTCTAGCTTCACCTTGAAGGCAATGCTTTGCGTCAACGGCGTCGCACCCTCACCCTGCCCTCTCCCGAAGGGAGAGGGGTTGCGCGTAGTTATTGCGTAACGGCGACGGCGGGTGATGGCTCGACTGTTGCCTGGTGGACGCGGCCGTTGCGCTCGACGAGCAATTGGTACGGCATCGTGGCGGCGTCGAGCAGTTGACGCATTTCCTGGCCGCTGGCGAAGTCTTGCCCGTTGACAGTGTAAATCCGATCCAACGGGCGGATGCCGGCGCGCGCCGCGGGGGAACTGGGAACCACACCTACGATCTTCACTGAGCCGGCTTCGGCGTCGTCTTCGCGCCATTGAATGCCGAGCTTGGTGGGGTTGCCACGCAATTGCACCTTGACGTCAATTGGCTGTTCCGAACCGACGCGGGCGACTGTGATCTTCACTGGGTTCTGTGCCGAGACAACGATGCCGGCCAGGTCGATGCCGTGTACCAGCTCGTGATCGTTGAATTTCAACAGGCGATCGCCCACCTTCAGCCCTGCCTGCGCAGCAGGACCACTGGGCGTCAGACGAACAATCTTCAAGCCGGCTGCGGTGTTGTCCTCGCGATCCCATTGCAGACCGAGACGCCCCGGCGGCGCGGGCTCGATGCGATCGTTCGTCGATTTGCTATAGCTCGATTCACGGCGAACAGCTTCGCGGAATTTCGGCAATTCCGCCTGATTCGCCGCTGTGGTGACGATGCCGTACAACAGCCGAGCGACGCGCTGCATGCCCTCAATGTTCAATTTCTCGACGTCGTCACTCGGTCGGTGATAATCGCCGTGCAGACCGGTGTGCAGCATCAGGATGGGGATTCCGCGCATGTAGAACGGATGATGGTCGCTATCGCTGCGGATCTCCCAATCGAAGTCGATGACCGGCGCGTCGCTGTCGCGGTTAGGCGTGCTGGTCAGCTTGCGCAGGCCCCGGGCCGTGCGAGCGCCATAAACCGTGAGATTGTTGTTACGCAACCGGCCGACCATATCCATGTTGATCATCAGCTTGACGTCGGCCAGCGGAACCGTCGGCCTAGTAAGCCAGAACTTCGAGCCATTGAGCCCCGTCTCTTCGGCGTCCCACAGCGCGAACAGGATCGTCCGCTTCGGTTTCGGGTCGAGTTTGGCGCAGGCCTCGGCGACCTCGAGCAACGTGGCCGCGCCGCTGGCGTTGTCGTCGGCGCCGTTATGGATGTAGCCGGTCGGGCCGTAACTGTTGCGAGAATTACCGTACCCGACGTGATCGTAGTGAGCGCTGACCAGGACGACTTCCTTTTTTAGCGCCGGATCGGTCCCTTCGATCTTGGCCAGAATATTGCGCGAGCTGGAATCGAAGCTTTGGAAGTAGCTCCCCTTTTCGCCGGCCGGCGCGAGATCGAACTCCTTGAGCTTCGATTGCAAATAGCCGGCCGCCGCCCGACCGCCCCGACTGCCCGTGGCGCGTCCCTCGAATGTGTCGTCCGCCAGAGCCGAGGCGTGCTGCTTAAGCTCGTTGGCCGTTATGGTTGCGGCCGCGGCGTCGATGTTGCTCGCCTCGCCGGGCCAGGCCGCTTCGCTGACCACCGGACGCGAAATCGTCTCGCGAGCCGGCGCGTTTGCCACGAACAAGGGTGCGAATGCCGCACAGATGATCGTTAGGGCCGCCCAAATGCTCTTACCGACGGGACGGATCGCAAACCATCTTGCAAACATCGAACACCTTGCTGATCGTATGCTGTGGCGAATTTCAATTCTGGGTCTTGCTGTGTCACCCTAGTCTCCCGCTGCGCACTCAAGGCACGACGTGAGCGGGCTCCCCGCCCCGACTACGCAAAGTACCACGGCGGATGGTCGACCCCGGCGCTACTATAGTCCCAGTCAACCATAGCTTCGACCCTGCCAGCACTGGATAATTGGGACGGCGTTTACGGCCCATTTCGGGCTAGCGCCGCGGGGATCAGCCGGATCAGGCGGATTCGACGGCTGAACTTGCGAAATAGCCGCCTTGCGATACCCGCCGAATTGCCTAAAATTCCTGCTGCGTTGACGGCCGGCCCGTTCCCGACGGTGGCCGTTTCGCTCAATTCGGAGAGGTGGCTGAGTGGTCGAAAGCGCGGGTTTGCTAAACCCGTGACCGGGTAACCGGTCCGCAGGTTCGAATCCTGTCCTCTCCGCTCGACATTCTCGCAGGCCTTCGCGGCCATTCGCGAGAGTTCGCATAAGCCCCTGCACCAGCACGGGCTTGCGTCGTTTTTTGCGAAACGTCGCCGTTCGCCGCGGCGGGTTGCTGCACCGCATTTTGCACCACTCGTGCACCGGATTCTGCACCGCCTGAGTTCGCTTGCTCAAAATCGGCATCTGTCACTTGCAGGTAATGCTTGAGGGCGATGCGAGGCGTGTTGCCCAGCCAGGCCGTAACGACGTGAATTGGGTACTCCCTGGCCAGCTCCGTCTCGCGGCTTGCCCGCAGGGCATGGAACAGCCGCAGCCACGGCGTCAGCCCGGCACGCTTCACCAGCCGCTCAAATTGCGTCCGCAAATTGCAATTCCGCCAGCCCCGTATTGTGTTCGCCGTCTGGCGATAGTTGCCGCTCACCACATACCCGGCACCATCAACGGCTAACTCGAATGCTTCAGCGAGGACTGACCGCAGTTCCGGGAACAAGGGCATGATGCGGCTTGCCTTGCCCGGATGATGCTCGGTCTTTGGTGACGTGATGGTAATGCGCCCGGCATCCCAATCGATGTCTTGCCATCGCAGCGAAAGAACCTCGCTGGGGCAACGCAGACCGCCGAATCTGCACAGAGCAATGATCGTTCGCCAAATCGGATCGCAGACAGCAAGCACCCGGTCGATTTCTTCGCGCGTGACGAACCGTTGCCGCTCTTGCCGTAGTACCGCTTTGGCGGTCACGTCGGCAAACGGATTGGCTGCGATAAGCTTCCGCTTGGTTGCCGCTCGAAAAAACATGCGGGCAAATTGCAGACGCTTATGCACTGTGGTCGGAGCCAAGCCGGAGCCGATCAGGAATAGTTTGAAATCCTCGGCATCACCTTCGGTGATCGTGGCCATGTCCCGCGACTCGCCAAAATGCTCGCAGAGATTTCGCGTCACTTGCGACCAAACCTCTTTCGTCGCTGGCTTCACATCGATACGGCGATCCACATATTCGATGAGAAAGGGCCCAAGCGTTGCTTTGCCGCGTGACGTGGTTGTCGCTATCAATCCCACCATTGTCAGGCGATCCAGCATTAGCGGATCGAGCTTACCGAGCCAGGCAGAGATTTCGGCATCGAGCGGTTGCCCGGCCAGGCGAGCGGAGAGAATCGCTTCGACTTTCGTTTTGATCCTCTCGGCATCGCGTTGCGACGTTTTACCTAACCTCAGACTTCGCCGCCGCCCATCAGTCCCCACAAATTGAATTGTCCGCCGCCCATTTCCCTGCCGGGTAATGCTCGCCATCGCGCACACGCTCCGCTGATCGGGGAATAAATCGGTTCACGCCATTCTATACGAACGTGGCGTCAGTTTGCGGCCGGAGTACCGCCGCTACGACGCGAGGTGATGAACGCTCGCAAATCGCTGAGATCGTAACGCACCGTCCTGCCAAAACGGACGGCGGGCAGATGACCATCACTGGTCAACTGCCACAACGTTCGCTCCGAAATCGCCAGCATCGAAGCCGCTTGCTTCGAGGTGACTAGCAACTGTTGTTGCTCCGTGCTCATTGCATCCTCCCCATTGACCGCCTAGCCGCGCACTTCACGGCTTTCTCATAGTACGGCGATCAATAGCAAAGAATTCTAGAAAGTTTGCGAGCCGCTTGTTGTCGCTCTCTGGCAAGCATTGTCAGCCCTCATCTCAGGCAACATGAACGCACCGCCAAAGTGTCCGCGACTTTCGTTCACGCGAAGCAGCGGAGTGGCTAACGCCGCCGTTGTTTGTTGCGTTCACGCAGACCGGGGCTCATTGCCGCCCCCTGGACCCCGCTAGCCTTTCTCTGGTGTTCCGGGGAAGAAGAAACTTGCAAAAACTCTGCGAGCAATGCCCGCGGCAGCCACGCCTCGACATCGAATCCGTTGAAGGTGTGCAGTTCTTTCAGCTGATAGGTGCAGCCAATTCTTCGTTGCGCGGATCGCCGGCGTCGTAACCGCTCACGAATAATGCTCTGCAACTGAACAGCGTTTGCATGTCCGAAGCGTTGCCGCTGTCCTTGCTGACCGATGCGGCCGTAATCGATACTCACTATCCAGTCATTGAATAGATCGCGGCCGACGCTGATTTGATAGCGGCGATGATGGTTTCTGCCGGTATGATGGGCCTCGAAAACCACCGTCAACAGGTTCAGCATGGCATTTCTTGCCGCGAGCGATTCCGTGTCCGCAATTCGCGGTACACGGTTGAACGCCCCAGCCCGACTTGTTGCGAGGCCTGGGCAGGGGTTAGGCCCGCGTCAACAAGTCGTAAGGCGGCGGCGATTTTGGTTTCATCGAGTATCGGCCGACCGATTCGCTTGCCGCGTACCCTGGCAACTGCCAGCCCATCACGTGTCCGCTCGCTTATCACGCCCCGCTCAAAATGGCCTACAGCTGCAAAGACATGGAATGCGAGTTCGCCAGCCGCTGAAGAAGTGTCGAGTTTTTCGTCTAACGACATGAGGCCGATGCCGCGTTGCTTGAGCGTATCGACGATATTGAGCAGTTCTCGTAGGCTGCGGCCGAGGCGATCCAGGCGGACAATGCACAGCACGTCGCCGGTTCTGGCATATTCAAGCAGTGATGATAAGCCAGGCCGCTTGAAATTACGGCCGCTCGTGACATCTTCAAAGACACGGATAGCACCGGCGGCACTCAGCCGCTGCCGCTGGCCTTCCAAATCCTGCCCGGCGGTTGATACGCGGGCATAGCCGAGAATCGCCGTCATTTTTGGCCATGAGTTGTGTATAAAGCGGTCGTTTGCTGGACGATGAGCGAGGTCCGATCGTTCTGCATCAGAACCGTCCAGAAACTACATCCACAAACTCCGAATGTCCACAAACATTCGAACCCTATTTGTAGACGTTCGTTAACCGGATTTCCGCTGAAATCGCGCTGCCCTATTAGATCGCCCGTGATTTCAGGTGCGGGCGACTGGCCGCTGGAACAGAACTTGCAGCGGCCGCAAGCGGAAACTGCTTGCGCGAACAACAAACATCTTTACAACCATCGGCATCTGATGAGGTGCCGATGCTGTCCGATGTCGACCGTCAATTATTCAATGCTGTAATGAGAGCGGATGCCCATGGTGTTTCGCAAGCAATTGCATGCGGTGCCAACGTGAATACGCAAGACGCACTACTTCGTACCCCGCTCCATCTTGCATCGCGAGATAATCGCACCACGATTGTCGACGTATTGATCACTGCCGGTGCCGACATTGAATCACGGGATGCCAACGGCGCGACACCATTGCATTACGCCGCCCTCAATTTCCATCGTCTAATAGATGCTGGTAAACTGTTAGTGGAAAACGGCGCAGATGTTGAAGCGCAAACTGCGCGAGGCAAGACGCCCTACGGCATCGCCATTCGGGCTTCCAATCAAAACTTCGCAGAAATGCTGGGCGATGCTGTTGTATTGAGATCAAACCATGTGCATCGGCTTGAATCCCGTCGAGACTCGGATAGCCGCAAACGAGGCAAGTAATTGCGGTGTGACCAGAACGAGCAAAACTAACTTTCTTCGTGCGACCGTTTGCTTTCGATTCCGCTCGTCACTGCCGCACGATGGCGCAATCCTGCCTCACCGACGTGGTATTTTACGCACTCTAGACCTCGACGCTTCAGGCCGTCATAGCCTGTTTTCACCACAAATCGGGTGCTCGTCGGTTAAGCGTCCGTCCTTTCAAATTCGACACACTTCAGGCACCTTGCACCCATTGGTGGGGGGTGATATGCTCACGCAACTAAGGCCGGATGGCGGCTGGCTTAATCGACTAATTCTGAGGGCGGGAGCGTGGCGAAGGTCCCAAAATTGGAGCCTGTATTGATTGTAGAGGGAGTACTGGACGAGCATCTAACGCTTGGATATCCAACACCCGAAGCCTTAGAGAAACGGATTAAAGAGAAGGCATTCATGTTGATGAAGAATCATGAGGCATTCGAGTGGTCGGCCATTCTTCAAGCAAAGCCACTGACAGACAAGTTGCGGGCCGCAGGAGTCGGCGAACCAGATGTCGACGGGTTGTATCATCTCGTTCGTCGTCAATGCTTCCCGGGGTGGGCTCGCCGCGAAGGGTGCCCCTTTTCGATTCGCTGGAAACTGGCATATTTAAGGTTTCGGTTGGCGCGGTTTGCGAAGCGTTTCCGGTCAGGGCGAGACGATGGTCCGCATAGGAATGGTCAAGGAAGTGGTGTACCTAAACCTCTTGGTTTCTTCAATCGCCTCGCAACTGCCGCGGAAGAGTTCTTGCGAACAACGGAAGGGACTTTGCCACTCCCGCAGTTTCAAGAATCGGCTGGGCATCAAGATCCGCCTGGGACGACGTGGCAAGTTCCTTGGGTAGCTGTCGATTTGCGCGCTTGTTGCCGACGCGAGGCTAATCCTGCGAAGAATGCCTCCAAGACCATCGTGCAGGTGATCGTTCATTATTTCAACGAAACGTGCGTAGTGGGTGCTTCTGATACCGATGACCAACAGAAGAATCAAAGCACGGCAGGCGGAAGAATGAACAGTTGAACTAGACGATTTTATCGATCAAAACTTAGGTCAAATAATGGATTCAGACGCATGTGCAAGCAAGTCGTCTATCGGCGTTCGTTAGTGCCGGGTCAATCGGCACCCTTTCCTGTCGTGTGGACATTTCGTTGCACCCCCCGGGCCGATGAGCGTAGGGCACAAAGCATTTCTGTGCTTGCTTCAGCGAGCGATGCAGCAGCGTCCTCGGATGGCTCTGCCGGCTTAAGAGTTGATTCGGTCGTGCATATCCATGCTACCGAGGTGATCTTGTTCGAGGTAATGTTCTTCGTCGGATCACGGCCGCAACGCGACTTGATCTCGGATGAGATAGCGAAGGCCCTGCTCGACGGATTGCTAAAGGAATTGCCAAAATCGATTCGTCAGCGCCCCGGCTGCAACGCACTTATTGAATCGATAGAGACGTACCTTTCGAGAATTCCTCGGATGCTTGACATAGTCTGCTATTGTTCGATGGACACAGATTTCACCATCAAGCTTATTACCCCGAGTAATCTGAATTCAGACCTCGAGGTCGACGCTGAATGCAATTCGGTTCCCCAAGAAGAAGATCTTGTTATCCATACCGACGATCCACAGTTAGAAGAAATGCTTAGGGCTAAAGTGATGAACGAAGTCTATCCGACCGTCCATGCCATGCGCCTCTAGTGCCACGATGATTGCCACCGAAGGGGTCAGTGCCCGAGTTCAGCTGGAATGCGGCAGAACTCCAGCGGAGGGAGGGTAGGCGACCGGAGTCAAACGTCGCTCGGAACGACTGCTGAAATGCCGCTATAGCGGCGGAAGTCCTTTACGTTGAGCGTGACGATTGTTGAGATGCCGTTGGCGAGCATGACCGAGACCAGACGGGCATCATGGACGGCAACACCGGATATGGAGTGAGCCGCCAATAATCCCTTCCAAATGCGATACGATTCATCACTCTCAGTCAGTACCTCGCAGCCGCTCTCAAGCAGCTTTAGCCGTTGCCCGATCCGATCCGTCGCCAGGCCGAAGCCATTAGACTCGACCGGACGTGTCGAAACGTTCCAGAATTCGGCGATGTTCTGTAGTGCAACGGTCAATCGCTCCTGTCGTGACAGAAGTTTGCGAAGCGCCTGACGGATGCCACGACATTGGGGATTTCTGGCGTCGAAGGCCCGCAGCAGAATGCCGGTGTCGAGTAAACAGGCCATCAATCGTGATCGCTGTAAATCTCTGACCGAGGAAATGTCCCAGATGGCGAAGGCCCGTCGGTCGCTTCTTGTTCGAGCAATCGCAGGAATTCGTCGGCCGACATACGAGGTGCGGGCGGATTGCTGCCGCTATTTGCCATCTGATCGAGATAGGCTTCCAGCGAAAGCCCTTGGGAAGCGGCCTTAGCCGCTAACGCGGCAGCCGTGGCGTCATTGAGTTGAATGTTAACCATAACCGAACCTCTATCGGTATTCTGTCACGATTGGGCATAGCGGTCGAGAGATTTTTCAGCCCCCTAGCTGCTCGACTTCGATCCGCTCAATCGCAATTTTACCGTAAAACTGGTCCGCTAGGTCGGCTTCCCGGAGCCAGGTAACGCGATGCCGCAGCAGAGCTTCAAACAAGTTTACTCCCGGCCGGATTTGAGTATCGAGGTTGCGACCGCTGATCTTGACCACCTTGCGGGCGAAGTACAGGGTAATCCCCTCGCTAGGATCGAACGTAGCATTATCGAGCCACATGTAGCCGCAGGCTTCGACGCGGCCGCCACGTAGCCGCAACTCAAGCATAATCGCTCTATCGCGGATGCCACGCAGCAGACCGCAAACGCCCAGGTTGTCTTGGGCTTCTGCTTCCGCTAGCTGAATGACGTTCGACTCCGCGTCCTTGCTTTCAAACTTGGCGACAAAGCTGTCTTTCATATCGTCTGCCGTGCATGTAATCGCCAGCCGCTTCCGGCCCACTGACGCGACCAATCGGCGAGGAACGCTTGCCGCCGTAGCGTGTCATCGATCAACCCTTTGGTATCGAGCCGCGATCTCGGGGCAGCATTATCAGACTCGGCATTGCCGTTGAGCCTGCTTTTGAGAGTAGCCAACGCTCGCCGGTCGGAGGCGGTCATTCGTCGTCGCCAGATGGCTTGTAAATCGCGGAACGAGAGATCATTTCGCTTGTGCTCGCGCGTCTTGGCACCAAGCTCCGACTTGGCCAGCGGATCAATGACGCCCAGGGCCTGGGCTTTCTGCTCGATGTAATGCGTCCGCCGCGAGAAACGTTCGATGAATTCCTGATCGATGCCTTGAAGTTCCCAGCCGTGCTTACTGGGTACGAGCGGTAAACCAAGCTCAGCCAGGCTGGCCGACAGCCGGGCATGGAACATCGCCTCGAATTCCGGGGCACATTGCTTGAGCAGGCGGAACTGTCCTGCTTTCCATTGCTGTTCGTCCTCGTCGAACGTCAGGTTGTGGACGAAGCAATGGGCGTGCAAGTGCGGATCGGGAATCGAATTCACCGGCCGGGCCGTGAAATGGACAAAGAGCCCATAGGCGATGTTGCCGGTTCGTCGGTTGTCGTACCGATAACCTTTGCGAACACGCGCCGCCATCTCGCTTTCGACATCGTCCATCGTGGCCGCGACCGATTCGCATAACGCGTCCACGATTCGCTGATCGCGAGTTTCGGCATAGAGCAACGACACGCTCTTGGGCACGTGGAAATTAAAGTCATAACCCACCGTCCGCTCTTTGTTTTGCCGCCGGGTGAGTTTTTGGCCCGTGGAGGGATGGTGGTTGCCGCACAACGCATCCCATTGAGATTGCGTCACCGCACCTGCCAGGCCGAGTCGCTTCGCCGCCTGGCCGTGCCAGATGCCGGTTAATTCCTGCCCCTCCGAATAGTAATCGGCGGTGTAGTAGCTGCGGGCCTGGGCCTGAGAGGTACTTTGGACGACACGTAACATGCCTCGATTCATGCCAGAGCGGCATTGCTTCGTCAACGCAATGAAGGGCTGCCACCTGTCACAGATCGGCACAAGAGCATCGCTGGCGATGCTGGCTTTTGGCCCTTCGCTGAGTGTGGGCTCCGGTCCAAAAGCCAGCAGTTCCCGTCCCCACTTTTCACCGTGAAAAATTGCTGCCGTTTTCACGGTGAAAATCACCCTGCCAACGGAGGATGAATACAGGAGGTGGCCAATAGCTGGCTGCACTTTTCACGGTGAAAAGTCGCGACCGCAGGCCAGGCTATGACGCCAGTAAGCCGACTGGCTGAGTGCAGGCAAAAAATCACAACTTCGTTGCAGACATCTTCCCTTAGCAGAGCTAAGGGAGTTTTTCACCGTGAAAATCAATCGTGATGGCCCATAAAAGCACATCGACTACCCCGGTCAAATTCATGGCTGCCGAACATCCACACACGTTGGCATGTGGACAAATCGACGTTGCACGAATGCCAACGACTACTACTTGCAGACGCGTCAAGCAGACGACAATCACACGACTACACCTACCAATCAATTCCACGTGTCAATGCGTTGAGTTTCTTATTGGTTGACATCCCGGCCCGTAGGTGTGTATCGCTTGCACATGCGTACTGTGGCGATCATTTCTCAAAAGGGCGGGGCTGGCAAAACAACGCTGGCCGTGCATCTAGCAGTTGAGGCCGAGCGCTCCGGCTTGTCCTCGGCCATCATCGATCTTGATCCGCAAGCCAGCGCCACCGGCTGGGGCGATAGCCGCAGGCAGGACACACCGGCGGTTGTCTCAGCCCAGGCAGCCCGCCTTGGCAACGTCTTGCAAATCGCCAAGCAGAACGGGGCGAGGTTGGCCCTTATCGACACCGCTCCGCATTCCGAGGCAGCGGCGCTAGCCGCCACGCGTGAGGCGGATTTGATCCTGATCCCGTGCCGTCCGGCGATTCTCGACTTGCGGGCGATCAGCCAGACAGTCGATTTAGCACGCATCGCGGGCAAGCCTGCGGCTGTTGTGTTGAATGCTGTTCCTGCTCGTGGCTCACTGACGGGCGAAGCCATCGAAGCCGTCACCGGCTACGGCATCGACGTGGCGGACGTGCAGTTGGGGCAGCGGGCAGCCTTCGTGCATTGCCTCACGGCGGGACTCACCGCCCAGGAGTTCGAGCCGGGGGGGAAGGCGGCCCGCGAGATCAAGCATTTGTTCCGCTGGATGATGAAACGATTGGGGGTAGAGCATGACAATCAAGAAACCAAGCTTGTCGGCAGCATTGCGTGAGGCATCCAGGCCTACGGCTGCGGCGGACATCGAGCCGGAAAAAAATAAGCCGCATGATGCCGCTTCAGAGAGACGAACCGGCCGCGATGGTTTAAAGACCATCGGCGGATTCTTTGACCCGGCCGTATCAAAGCAGCTACGCATCATGGCTGTAGAACACGACAGCACCGTGCAAGATTTGCTATCCGAGGCGCTCAACGACTTGTTCGTTAAGCACGGCAAGAGCCCGATTGCATGAAGCGGCCGGACGAGGGAACAACACTCACCCGCAACCAGCAGCGGCTTATCGACGCCCGCGATCAGATTATTAACGAACGGCCCGACCGCAACGATTTTCTGCACACCGTTATGTGCCAGGTCGGTATGCCACGCCGGGCCACCGAGGCACGCACCTTCGAGCGAACCAGCGGCCATATCAGCCTTCAGCTTGAGGCGGGCAAGCTGTGGAACGGCAAAGAATGGGTGCAGCAGCCATTACCCTACGGCACCACGCCACGCCTCGTGATGGTACACGTTTCGTCGGAGGCGATCCGAACCAAGAGCCGCCGAGTCGATGTGGGCGACAGTATGCGGCAATTCCTGCTTAAGCTCGGCATGGGGGACGGGGGAGGGCCTCGCGGAGGATATACGGCGATCCGCAAGCAGATCGAAGCCTTGGCCGCTTGTCGGCTCACCATCGGAATGCGGGATCATGGCAAGGTCGTCACCGTGGACGCCAAGCCGATCCGCAAGTTTGAAGCGTGGCTGCATCAGGACGGCTCGCAGCAGACCTTATGGCCTGGCGTGATGGAACTGCACCCGGACTTTTATGAGACGCTGGCCAGCCATGCCGTGCCGCTCGACTATCGGGCGTTATCGGCGTTGCGGCATTCGGCCCTGGCCCTCGACATTTACACGTGGCTTGCTCATCGGCTCTGCCGAATCAACAAGCCCGGGGGCGTAATGCTCTCATGGCAGAATCTCCGCGACCAGTTCGGCCAGGAATACTCTGAGTCGAAAGACTTCAAACGCGAATTTCGTGCGCTATTGCGTCAGGTTAGCGTGGTCTATCCTGACGCCCGTATTGAAGAAGTGGACGGCGGCATCAAGCTCTACGAATCGCCGCCGCCGATTACCAGAACGTCGGTCGGCATGTCTCTGCCGTTGGTGTCTGTGGATAAGCCAGGGGGTTAGCAAAGTTATCCACGATGAATCACCCCCCGGCATTCGATGAATCACCCCCCCGTCACCGGCCAAAAGTTCGATGAATCACCCCCCCAAACCTATAGTTATCACCTATAGCTCTTACTGGTAGTTGGAGTCCAAAGTCTGTGCATAGCATCGTAACAAAACTGTCACACAAATAGTTGTGGCCATTCGGTCACGACCTTCACCAAATCTCCGGCGGCTTAAAGCATGAGAGCCAACTGCATCGGATTTTGCAGCGTTCGGATCGCCCGATTGTGCTAACCTATTTGCTGGCAATGGGGCCGCGGCCATCAATCCATGCTCGACACTCGCTTACGAGGCCGAGCTTGGATCGGCAATCCCTCCGCCAAAATTGGCACGGTTCCAAACTCAAATCGTTGCGATCACTAATCCCATGCCTCACAGTCACATGGCAAATCCATGAGGACTGACTGCGGTTGAACGGGCACAACGCGCGTCCGCGGTTGCGGCACACGCAAACGCCGTCCCGACCATGGGAATGACGTACTCCTTTCCGTCCCGTCGGCGAACTGAAATCGGTAGATGACCTCGCTCATACGGGTAACTGTTCGCGTCCGGTATTCCCAGCGTTGAGCCAAAGGATTCCATATCGGGTCTTGCTTCGTCTCGTTTACCGTTTTGCCATCCAATATCAAACGTCGAAGCCCTTGTTTCTGAATCATTTCGCGCAAAGGGAACGCAGGCTGGCGGCGGTCAAACCATTCAAAGCCATCGCGGTCTTCAGTAATGAGGTAGTAGCTATCCGGGTCTTCCAATACCAATGGAGACGCTGTTATGCCTGGATTCACCTCTCGTCGCAGCCACGGTCGTTGTGTCACCCGCTCCGGCTTAATCCACAGGAATGCCGTGCGTCCCATTTTCGACTCAAGGAGGAGTCGATCCTGAGCTACTGCCTGGTTCGTCGCCAGGCTGATTGCTGCCACCATCAAGAGTGTTTTGCCCACCGTTCGTTTGCTCGCCAAAAGGGGAAAAGTTCAGCTCGTATCTCCCCTCCTTTGGATCGCGAGCATCTTGGACGGTTACAAAGACTTTCCGCTCCGTAAATATATTGTGGTCACCGAGCGGCCATTCTTTACCGCTTTCGCCACGGACCCAGAAGAAATACCAGCCGCTCCCGTCCTTAAAGTCCTCATAAACGACACCATCTTCAGATCGCGGCAGTTTACGGCTCTCAACGCCGCCTCCACCTGGGCCACCGACGTGCAGAGACCCGTCAGGATTGACCGCGTTCTTCGGCCGATTCGTAAGGTCCTCCATGAGAAGCGTCAAATCGTCTGACGTCACATTGCGCGCGCGTACAATGACATCCTCGCCGCCAACACCATAGACTTTGGCGGAATCCTTAGAGAATCTGGCCTTTCCAGCATCGGTGAAGGTCGGCAATGGTGGCGGTTTCGTCGGGTTAAGCATAGGCTCTTGTTTTTTCGAATGAACCATTTGCACGGTTACGACTCCGCCTTCTTCGATCTTGAAAGGAGGCTTCGATACTTGCTCGTAGTCACGGTACTCTACGTCCACTTCGCTGAGCTGAGCGATGCTTCTTGGCACTGCGCTGACGTTCGCTGAACCATCGTGTCCAGACAGTGTTTCGAGCGCTCGGTCTGGGACCTGCACCGATACCTTGAACGGTTCCCGTAACAAACGACCGTTTTGGTCTTTTACAAGAATTCGCACTTCTCTAACTGACAATTCCTTCTCATGTGTTAGTCGTCGAGCATTCCAGGTCTGAGCAGCATCAAGCGAGACAACAAATACTAGGAACAACATCACACAAGAAATGACGATTGCTGCAACGTAGAAGGTGTGGTCCTCCTTAAGCTGTGTGAGCTTTAACTTGTGCATTATGCCGACCGCGATCGCTGCCACGATGCTGAGCACTGCACCAACAACGCCGAGCTTCCCGGACCAACCCTCCCAAAACGGCTTCAGGAGGTCGAACCACGCTACGGCTCCCAGAACGGAGAGCAACACCACAACAGCGATCACCATTACGACCCAAAGTATTTTCATAAGCTCCCCCTCAGCGAGGCCACTGCTCCCGGACCAGTTCCGCAGTTAGCTTTCGGAACCGGACTGAAAGATCGGGCCAAGCGGAGACAACCGCCTACAGATCAGGATCGGGGAAAACTCCACCGACTTCTGCAGCGCCTGCCGTAGAATAGTCATTTTTTGCCGTGTTTTCAGCGGATGTTCGCGTCCTGTCCGCTCCGCCGATGATTGGGCGCGATCGCGCAAGAACCTAGCAGTACCAAGTGTCGCAAATTGCAGAGTTATTGCAGAGAGAGAAGCAAAATCGATGCGATTTTGTGCAATCCCTGCAATCGGTGACGTGTCGCAACCACCGTTGATATAGCAACTTACGAAATTGCGACGCGACGCCCGCTAACTTTGGGAGCAGGGGGTCGATAGTTCGCGACACCGCGATGCAACAGGCCGCCGTGGTATGCTGACAACGACCGAAATCAAAGGGAAAACCACCGCACCCGTATGCCGCGATTGGTCGCCGCCCGCCGGTCGCGACTCGTTCTATTCTCGGGCGACGGAATGATCGACAATGGTGGTCGCGCCAGTAGATTTCCCCAAGCGACTCTTCAAATACCGCTCAGGTACCTTGGAAGACATCGCAAATCTATCGAACAACCAACTATGGTTTGCAAAGGTCGGTACGTTCAATGACCCTTTTGACTGCGCCCTCGACGTTGTCTGTTCGGAGCCGAGTATTGAGACACTGAAAAGGATGCTGGAAAAGCAGACTCCAGCGTTGGTTCCCAAGCTCGACAACTTGAACGATGACCAGGCCGCACAGATTCGGATAGCTGCGGCGGGGCAGTTCAAAGAGAGCATTGAGAAAAAACTACAAGGATTCCTTGGTGGAGTGTGCTGCTTTTCCGCAACTGCGGATTGTCTATTGATGTGGGGTCACTATGCCAATGGCCACCGTGGCTTTTGTCTAGAGTTCAATATGGATCGTGACGCAAAACTTGGACTTCCGCCGATGGAGGTAGATTATCCTCCCGATAATTCCATTCCCGTACTCGACACCGACCGCCTGATGAGTGGCGATCTTACCGACAAGGAATTGATTAGACTGTGGCTGGTAAAATCGAATTGCTGGGCGTACGAAAACGAATGGCGAATTCTGAATAAAAAAGGCGACGTTCTACGCAGCTACGATCCCGCTGCACTTACGGCGATCTATCTAGGTGCGAAAATGCCTGATGACCATCAGCAGGTCATCAAACGTTTAGTTGCTGGAACCGAAGTGAAGGTGCGAAAGATGACGCTGAGGAAGGGAAGTTTCAAGCTGATCCCAACGGACACTGAGATATAACCGAATGTTGTGGACGGGTTAGTTGAAAAAGGCGGCGTACTTGGGTTTGAATTTGGTTGCTTAAGACCCAATTCCCCCGGAGTACGCCACCATGGCTGAGAGTATCAATTCGACGTTGTCGTTGCCAGTCG
>DASYDW010000149.1 GCA_036499395.1 Pirellulales bacterium | reverse complement strand
CGGGATCTCGCCGCGGGAGGCGACGGTGATGGACCCGCAGCAGCGATTGCTGCTGGAGGTGGGATGGGAGGCGTTGGAGGACGCGGGGATCCGCCCGGGCGGCCTGGCCGGGTCGAACACCGGCGTGTTCATCGGGATCAGTATCCACGATTACTGGACGCGCATGACCCGCGCACGTTCGCTTGAACAGACCGATCAACTGGCCATTATCGGCAACGCATTTTGTTTTGCGCCGGGACGATTGTCGTATCACCTGGATTTACGAGGTCCCAGCATCTGTGTCGATACCGCGTGTTCGTCTTCCCTGGTCGCAATTCAATTGGCATGTGAGAGCCTGTGGAAAGGCGAATCGAGCCTGGCTTTGGCAGGCGGCGTTAACTTGCTATTAGCGCCGGACATGAATCATCACCTCAGCCACATGGGCGTCCTTTCGACGTTCGGCCGTTGTAGCTCGTTCAGCGCTGGAGCCGACGGTTTCGTGCGAAGCGATGGCTGCGGAGTGGTCGTATTGATGCGTCTCCGTGACGCCATTGCGGCCGGACGATCGATCTTCGCAACGATCGCCGGGGCGGCAGTGAATCATGGTGGCGCAAGCAGTGGTCTCACGGTTCCCAATGGTGTGGCCCAGCAGGCGCTAATCCGGCGGGCCTTGGTAGAAAGCGGCCTGGATCCGGTTGACGTCGAATATGTGGAGACTCACGGAACCGGAACGCTCATTGGGGATCCGATTGAGGCTCACGCGCTGGGCGCCGTGCTCGGCGAAGGCCGATCTGCAGACCGGCCTTGTTTGATTGGTTCGGTCAAGTCCAACATAGGTCACTGCGAATCCGCTGCAGGGGTCGCCGGTCTGATCAAAACCGTGCTCATGCTCCATCATGGTCAGATCGTGCCGACCCTTCATTACGATCGACCCAATCCGCATATCGCGTTTGATGAACTTCGTCTGAAGGTGGCAACGACACTTTCGCCATGGACGCAACAACCCGGAAGGTCTGTGCCGCTGACTGCGGGGGTGAGCTCATTCGGTCTGAGCGGAACCAACGCGCACGTGATTGTTCAGCAATGGGCGCCGCTGGCGAATGCCGCCGGTGCCGACAACCGTAACGCATCCGGCGATAGCGACAAGATGTTGCTCATTTCAGCTAAGACTCCAGCAGCGCTTCGCACCCTGGCGCGGCGGTATGACGAACTGATTGAGCACAATGTGGAGCCTCAGCCGGATGCTTTACGGCGCCTTGCTGACGTCTGCGATGCCGCGAATTCCGAGCACGAGCAGTTTCCCGTTCGGGCCGCGGTTCCAGGCAGTACTTTCGCGGACTTACGGCAACAGCTCCGCACGATTGCGAACGGCGAAGCGTCGATCGTCGACCAAGTTCCGAAAGCGGGCGTCGTCTTTCTATTTGAGGGAGCTCGCTCCGTGCCCGAGCAATTGTGCCGGCGGCTCATCGAGAGCAATGTCGTCTTTTCAAAAGCGATGCGCGAGGCTGCGGCCGAATTTAGCGTCTCGCCTGAAAATATCGCATCCTTTGCGTCGGGGGCGCCTCAGCCCGATGGCGCCGGGCAATTACCTAATTTTTTTCGATCGGTCGTAGTACAGATCGCCATTGCGAAGGTTTGGCGGGCTTGTGGTATTGAACCGCGATGCGCGATAGGCGTCGATGAGGGACGGTTGGCTGTGCGGTGGCTAGCCGGAGATAGAGATTACCGGTCCGAATCATGGCATGCCCGTGACCTGGCTCCATGTATCGAATGGCATCCGGGCGATCCGCCGGATTCGTTTCAATCACGAGTTGATCTCGTCGATGGTCTTAAACAGATAGACAGCGATGCAGTCGTGCTCAGTATGGGATCAGGACTACGTGAGGAAAGCACTCTTGTTGCAAGCCTTAAGCCCGAGGGCGGCGAATTGAGCTGCCTTGCCGATGCTGCGTCGCAATTATTCCTTCGCGGTGTCGACGTGCTGTGGCCGCCCGATTTAACAAGGGCCTCGCTGTCAACGACAGCGACGGCCAACGATCGGAAGCGTGTCCGACTTCCCTTTCAGTTGCCTAACTACCCATGGGAGCGCAAGCGGTACTGGCTCGATTTTCCTGGACCGGAGGAGGCGGCCGCCACAGCACTGACGAAACCGGACCCACGCTCTTCAGCGGCGCCGTCGCTTAGCGCGGAACTCCGAATCCGTTGCCTTACATGGGAACCTTTGCCGATTACTAAAGGCGCATGTGAGCGTGCGTCAACGGTGTGCGTCGTTGTCCGGACCGATAACGAGGCGGATGGGCGGATCGCGTGTCGGTTGGCCGCAGCGCTTGCCGTGGATGGCAAGGAGCCGATCGACGTGGTAGTCGGCCTGCAAGATGATCGGGGATTGCCTCGTCTGATCGAACAGTTGCGCGCACAAAAAGATTGGGACGTGGTCGTGCTTTTGCCCAGGGTGAACTCGCCGGAAGATGGCGGGGGGCCGGAAGCGGACTATTTCAACGCAACTGGGGTGTGTGCGTGGTTTACTCGAATCGTGCAAGTGCTGGCCAATGCGGCTGCGGTACAGACCAGCCGGACGGTTGTCGTGACACGTGCGGCCCGGCGCGTTGTCTCGACGGACCTTCGTTGCGACGTGGGTTCTGCCGCGGTGTGGGGCTTGGCGTTGACGTTTATGCGTGAACATCCGGAGCGCCATTGTCAGCTCGTCGATTTGCCGGGCACGGTCAATGAAGACAGCGATGTGCGGTCTCTTGCCCGCCAATTGACGGCGCAAACGCCAGCACAAGTGGCGTGGCGCGAGACGACTTGTTACTCGGCCGGATGGCAATCCGTAACCGGTTCACGACCTGGCCGGGCGCGGGAGCTGATCCGCGCGGACAGAAGCTACCTCATCACCGGCGGTTTCGGAGGGCTGGCCCCGCAACTGGCGCGATGGCTCGTGTCGCGCGGCGCGCGTCATATCGCGTTGCTGGGGCGCCGATCGTCGCAGTTGCCCGCATGGGCTGCGGAGATGCAGCACGGCGGCGCACATCTGCGACCCTTGTGCGCAGATGTGACTTCACCGTCGCAGGTATCCGGCGCCCTGGCGTTGATGAGCCGTGAGATGCCGCCCCTGCACGGCGTTATTCACGCGGCGGGCGTGCTTCAAGATGCGCTGGTGGCCAACCTTCAACCTCAAACCATCGCGAACGCCATGGCGCCTAAACTTCTCGGAGCGGCGTCGTTGGCGTCATTGATCAAAGAGCGTGACTTGGGATTTTTCTGGGCATTTTCGTCGCTGGCGGCGTCGATTGGTGCGGTTGGCCAGGCGGCATATGCATCGGCGAATGCTGCTTTGGACGCTCTTTGCGATAACCTTCGGCAAGACGGGCTACCCGCGCTAAGCATTGCTTGGGGCCCTTGGGAGGGCGCCGGCATGGCGGCGCGTCTCGCTTCGATATATCAACGGCGTTTGCTGGCGCGCGGACTTAAACCACTCGGGCAGGCCGACGCGCAAATTGCGCTGGATGCGATTGCCGGTTACGACGGAGCGCACTTGGCGGTCTATCAGGGGGAAGACATTCCAAGCCTTACTAGGACGGAGTCGCTTGGTGCTGACTTGACGTCAAGCGGCGACGTCGTTGCTGCGATCGCAGAAGTGTTCGGCCTGTCAGCGAGCACGCTCGCCGATCATGTCACCCTCGAGTCGGTTGGACTCGATTCCTTGTTGGCGATAGATGTCCGAAATCGGCTCTCCCGGCGGTGGGGCGTAGATCTGTCATTATCTACGCTGCTGAGCGGCATAACCGTTGGACAGATTGTAGACCTGGTGAAATCTCGAATATCTCAGGCCGGCGCATCAAAAGAGGGGGCCATTTCCGGGAAGGAAAATGATGTCCTGCAGATAGAGCGCGGCGAAATATGAAGCTTGAAAATCTGTTATACGCTCTTTGGGAACGCCGCATCCGATTGACGGCCGATCACGGACGACTGCGGTATGAAGCGCCGACCGGCGCGGTCACGCCTGATCTACTCGAGGCGCTGCGCCATCACAAGCTTGAATTGACTGTCTTGTATAGTGAAGGCGGCGATGCCGTCGACATCTACCCGTTGTCACATGCGCAGTTGGCGGTGTGGGCCGCTCATCAGGTCTCTTGCAGCGGTCTAGTCTACAATCTCGGTTTCGCCGCTACCCTGCAACCGGGTGTTGAATTGGCACAATTCGCCAGGGCGTTTTCAAGCGTAGTCGAACGTCACGCCTCCCTGCGCACGGTCTTCTCGGTCATCGGCGAAACTCCTATTCAACGTGTGTTGGGCCGGACGGCGCATCATTGGCAGATCCACTCTGGGGAAATGTGGCACGCCGGCGAATTCGAACAATGGTTTTCGAAAGAGCTGTCGACACCGTTTAATCTGATATGCGGACCTCTCGTTCGAGCCGGCGTCGTCACCCGAGCCATCGATGCCGACACGGGGATGCGCCGTGACGTGTTTTTCATGTTCACGCACCATTTGATCATGGACTTCCGCGCGCTGGAACTCGTCTTGGCTGACCTGGCCGCCGTTTATGGAAGTCGCGCGACCGACGCGAATGACGGATCCCCCTTGAAGGCGCCGTCGCACGCCATCTTCGAAGAACGACAATGGATGCAGACGGAGGAGGCTCGTGAACAATTGAGGTTTTGGAGCGCGCGTCCATATGCGGACGCGACGACATTGCCGCTTGCCTGCATGGCTAAGGCCGTTGATGAAGGCGTTTGTCAATCAGACGGCCTAGAACAGCGGGCAGTCACGTCGGTCGGCTCTGTGCTGCCGACGGCGCTGACCGAGTCGATTCGATCTCTCGCGCGTGAAGTCAACTCGACGCCGTTTCTCGTGGTGTTGTCGGCACTGATGGCGCTTATGCGAAAGTTCGACTCAGGCCCGTTAGTGACGATCGGCGTTCCGACGTTAGGACGACATTCCGCCGTTGAGAACGATATTGTCGGGTATTTCGTGAATCCCGTGCCCGTGTCAATTGATATTGCCGACAGCCCGACTTTCCTCGTGCTCCTCGAACGGGCGCGCAAATCACTCGGAGAATCGCTGGATTATTCACGGTATCCGTTATCGCAATGGGTGACACGAACGCGTGAGACCTTGAATGACATGAGCTGGTTCCCTTTTAAAGTTGTCCTTGCTTGGGATCAGCGGACTCGCCTCCTTGCCGGAGAAAACCTCGCGGATACGCCGTTCGAACGAGTACTTCGGTCCGACCAGCATGGGCCGGAATTCCCGCTCACGATTGCAGCCGCGGACTACGGCTCGAAAATGGAAATCACTGTCAGGTTTGATCCGACGTTGGTTCGGACGGAGCAGGCTGAAAAATTAGTATGCCATTTACAAACCGTCCTCGGACAGGCAGTCGGCGATCCGGGCATTGTCGTGAGCGAGATCACTCTTTCCACACCCGATGAGGCACTCGCCGTTCGCGCAGCCGAAAATGGCGGCAATATTTCTCCTCATCGTCAAACGGTGTTGGAATGGTTCGAGGCGACGCGTCGTGCTTTCCCAGACCGCGCGGCAATTGTGACAAGTACGAGCCAATGGACGTTCTGTGAGTTCGATGCCCGTGCAAACGGAGTGGCGCACGCCCTGCGCGAGGCTGGTATTCGACCGGGAATGCTCGTTCCGCTTGTGGCCCACCGCTCGGCTGAATGGGTTGCGGGCGTGTTGGGAATACTCAAGGCTGGTGGAGCATACGTTCCGCTCGACCCTAATGGACCCCATGAGCGCCTGTCGCGAGTATTAAGCGGAATTTCGCCGCGCGCCATTGTGGCGGTGAGTTCATTCGCCCCGTGGCTGCGACAGCATTTCTCTGCCTGTGTTGTCTGTCCGGATGAGGCGCCGCCCGAGAATTCGCTGCCTTTGACTGAGGCCTCGTCTTCACCGAACGACCTGATCTATGTGATTTACACTTCGGGTTCGACGGGGGAACCGAAAGGCGCGATGATCAGGCACAATGGATTCTGCAACCTTGTCGATTGGTATTGTCGCGAGTTCAAGCTTGATGCGTCGGACCGCTTTTTCGTGATTACATCGCCGGTATTCGATTTAACACAGAAGAATATTTTCGCTGGATTAGTGCTCGGTGCGACGGTTGTCATTGACGAAGGAACGGAATTCGAGCCCGTCCGACTCGTTTCGTCAATTCAAAAATGGAATATTACGGTACTCAATTGCACGCCGAGCATGTTTGAGGCGTTACTGGATGCGAGTTCGCATGACCTCAAAGAATGGTCGTCGCTGCGCTATGTGTTTTTAGGCGGCGAGCCAGTGCGTCCGATGCCGAGATGCGCCAACCGGACGGCATCGCAATTTCACGCCATAATCGTGAACACTTACGGACCCACCGAATGCAGCGATGTCTGCGCATTCCACCGAATCGAATCTGACGAATTGCTGGGAACGAATTCGGTGCCGATCGGTCGACCCGTCCAGAATACGCAGCTTTTGATTCTGGACGCCGACGGACGGCGTTGTGCTCCCGGCGTTGCAGGCGAGTTGTGGATCGGCGGGGTCGGCATCGGGGCGGGTTACGTTGGCGATCAATCAATGACTGGTGAGCGATTCGTATCGCGCGAAGCCGGCGACGGCACGACGCCGCAATTCTACAGATCCGGAGACTTGGTCCGACGACGAAGTGATGGCAATATCGACTTCGTCTCCCGAATGGACGACCAAGTGAAACTGCGGGGTTACCGCGTGGATCTTGCTGCGATCGAAGCGGTGTTGCGCCGCCACCCTTCAGTCAAGGCAGCCGCGGTGACCGTTCAGAATCGGGGTTCAACGGGGGGGGTGACGGCTCACGTCGTCACACAGGGCGGGCATCCGTTTGACCCGCGCGTGTTGCAGGAGACTGTCGGGGCTCAGCTTCCCGCGTACATGGTTCCGTCCGTTGTCGTGCAGCTCCAATCGCTTCCCATGTTGCCGAGCGGCAAGGTGAATCGCGCGGCATTGGCACGTTCGGTCTCTATCGCGCGTGAGGTTCCATTCGAAATCATGACGCCGAATCAGGAGATCCTCGCGCAAATCTGGTCCAAATTCTTGAACGTCCCGTCGGTTAGTCTGGACGACAGTTTCTTTGAGCTGGGCGGCGACTCACTGATGGCCATTCGGCTTTGTCACGCCATAGATGTCCAATTGGGTTGTCATGTCACTATGGAGGCGCTGCATCGGCATCCGACGATTCGGTTATTGGCAGGACATCTCGGGTCACCCCAGTCTGTTATGAACGGTGACGGCGGTAACAGCGCCGCTGGCTTCCTGGCAACACTCCCTTCCTCTGCGCCTGCGGGCGGTTGGCCGCTGTCGTTCGCGCAGGAACGGATGTGGTTTTTGGAACAGCTGGGGCAGGGGCAGGCCGGGCGGGGCGGCGCGTACAACGTGGGGATATGTGTGCGGCTGCGAGGCAGTGACACCGGCGCCGCTGTAGGCGAGAGCGTTCTGGACGAGCGTCGGCTGGGCCGGGCGTTGGCCGGCTTATGGGTGAAGCACGAGGCGTTGCGGACGGTCTTGGTCCCGGACGGGCGGGGGTCCGCCCGCCAGCAGGCGCTAGACGCCGGGCCGGCCGAGGTGGCCGAACTGCTGGCGGGAGTCGAGCGGCGGTTCGGGCTCCGCGGGCACGACGCCGCTGACAGGAGCGATGCCGCAGAGGAACAGGAGGAGGGCTGGCCGCGGCGGTTCATGCCATGGTTGGCGGACCTGTCTTTATCTTCGCCGGAGTCGGAGCAATTTTCGCCGGAGCAGCGCTTCTCGGCGGGCTTGCGTTTGGTACAGGCCGACGTACAGCGGGCGTACGATCTGTTGCATGGCCCTTTATTTCGCGCAGGGGTGGCGAGGTTGGGCCCGGCGGACCACCTGCTATACCTCGGGGTTCATCACGCGGTGTGCGATGAGTGGTCAATCGGCCTGTTGCTGCGTGACTTGGTGGAGTTGTACCACCGGGACGGCCGAGGCGAGACGGGACAGACATTCGAGCCATCGTCGGCGTCGGCGTCGGGAACGGTCCGTTATATGCAGTTTGCGGCGTGGGAGCGTCAGCGGCTGGGCGGCGGTTCGGCGGGGCTGGAACAGGGGTTGGCGTATTGGCGAGAGACGTTGTCGGGGCTGACGCCGCTGGAGTTGCCAGAGGACCGCCCCTCGTCGCTGTCAGGCCAGGGCGGCGCGGGGGGGATGGTGGCCGAGCGTCTGGACCGGGCGGTGGCGGTCCGGCTGGTCCAGTTAGGCCGCCGACACGGGACGACGTGGTTCATGACGCTGCTCGCGGGGTTCGTGGCGTTGCTGCACCGCTACAGCCGCACGGGGCAGTGGGACGTCGCGGTGGGAACGCCGGTCTCGACGCGTGAGTCCGGGCCGCTGCAGGAGGCGGTCGGCCTGTTCTTGAATACGGTGGTGCTGCGAACGCGATTGCGGCCGCACGATAGCTTCGCGGATCTGCTAGGGCGGGTCCGAGGGGTGTGCCTAGGGGCCTATGTGCACCAGGCGGTCCCGCTGGAGCAGGTGGTGCAGCAGCAGGGGGCCGGCGGCGTCGGCCGCCGTGACCCGCTGTTCCGGGTGATGTTCACGGTACAGCAAGAGCAGCAGATGGCCGAGGCGCTGCGCGGGCTGGCGCCGTCGCCGCCGGGCTTGTCAGCCCAGGTCGTGCCGCTGTCGGCAGCGTCGCCGGGCGCGAGCAAGTTCGACCTGACGCTGACGGCGGGCCAGCCGCCGGCCGGTACGGGCTCCGGGGCCGATCTGGCGTCGGCGGACGAGGGGGTCGAACTGCAAATGGAGTATGACGCGGGACTGTTCGATGAGTCGACGGTGCGGCAGATGCTGGCGAACCTGTGCTCTCTGCTGGACCAGGCCACCCGCCATCCCGACCGGCCCCTGGAACGGCTGGAGTTCTTGGACGAGCGGGAGCGGCAGACGCTGTTGCGGTGGGGCGCCGGCGAACGCGGTCTGCTGGCGTCGGGGCGTCCGCAGCCACGCCCCATGCACGAATGGTTCTCGCAGATAGCGACCGGTGCGCCGCAAACGATCGCCGTGCAAGATGGGAATACGGTGGTCACGTATCGCGAACTTGATTGCCGGTCGAATCGCTTGGCTAGGAAGTTGCACGGCCATGGCGTCGGGCCTGGAGTACTCGTCGGCCTGTGTATGCGGCGGAGCGCCGAATTGGTGGTGTCTCTATTGGCAGTGTGGAAAGCCGGGGGCGCGTACGTGCCATTGGATCCTTCGTATCCGGCAGAGCGATTGAATTTCATGATCTCGGATGCGGGCGCCAAGGTAATCGTCATTGACGCGAATGATCAATCCGACAGTACGCATACCGTCGTGAAGCAAGCGACCGCAGACGGCAGGTTGATCGTCCGCGCACAATTGATTTCCGATGAGGTCCTCAGTGGTGGCGACCGCGATGCCGACCTTGCCATGGTATTTCCGGACGTGCATCTCGATGACCCGTGCTACGTCATCTACACGTCAGCATCGACCGGGCGCGCCAAAGGGGTCGTGATTACACATCGGGCGTTAGAAAATTATCTGCGCTGGAGCATTCAGGCGTACGGACTGTCGGACTTTGCTTCACAGGAGGGGCGTGCGTTTGGCGCAGTGGTCAGTTCGTCCTGGTCGGCCGATCTCACCGTAACGAGTTTGCTCGGCGGCCTCCTGAGCGGTGCGGGGGTGGAACTAATGGCGGATGGAGACATCGTGACGATGCTGGCGGCGCGTATTGCCGCGGGTGCCGAATATGGGTTGGTGAAACTTACACCATCTCACATGGAACTATTAACCCATGCGCTGGGTAGCGACTTGGCGGGATGTCGAGTGAAGCGCATGATAATTGGCGGCGAAAATTTGCTGCCGCGCCATGTGCTTCCTTGGATGAAGTACGCGAAAAAAACGATCCTCATCAATGAATATGGTCCGACGGAGGCGACTGTTGGTTGCGCGATTTATGAAGTGGTCGGAAGCGACCGGCGGTGGATTGCAAAATCGCATAGGCCTATCCCAGTTGGCAAACCGATCAGTGGCATGACTCTTTATGTAGTCGATCGTCGTCTGCAATTGCTGCCGATTGGCGTGCCCGGAGAATTGGTTATCGGGGGGATCGGTCTGGCGCGGGGTTACCACGGCAGGCCGGATTTAACGGTGGAACGGTTCGTACCCGATCCGTTTGCAGGCGGCGTCGAGTCCGGATCTCGCTTATACCGATCAGGCGATTTAGCCCGTTTTCTTCCGGACGGCAACCTGGAAATACTCGGCCGAATCGACCAACAGGTCAAGATTCGAGGCTTTCGGATTGAGCCGTCTGAAGTCGAGGCCGCAATTCTCGAGCATCCCTCGATCCGCTCCGCCGCCGTTTGTGCGACTTTGCAAGACGAACAGACTTGCTGTTTGATCGGATGTGTCACGGACGACGGCGGTGTAACGGAGTCTGAACTCACGGCGTATCTTCGTCGCAAGCTACCTCTGTACATGGTGCCGGACCGAATCTTCAAGGTGCCCGAGCTGCCATTGGCTGCGAGCGGAAAGTTGGACGTGAAAGCGGTTCAGCGCATGCTCGCTCAGGCGGCACCTGCGACGCCGGCCGTAATGCCTTCTACGCCAGTCGGCACACCAACCGAGCTGATGGTTTCTCGGGTATGGTCGTCGGTCCTGGGCTCAAGCGTTTTTTCCATCAATGACAATTTCTTTGACGTAGGCGGCCATTCATTGCTACTCGTACGGCTGCAAGAACAACTCCAAAACACGCTCAATCGTCGGATCCCATTGGCGGTGCTTTTTGAGAAGCCAACTATTGCCCGACTTGCCGATTGGCTCGACTCGCAAAACTCGGCGGAGCCAATGCGTTCCAAGAAGCGACGACACCGCCGACAAAACGCGAGATGGTGCTCTGAGAGCGACTCCGTGGCCGTCGTCGGAATGAGCTGCCGGTTCCCCGGGGCGGCAAACACCGAAGCCTTTTGGACTAATCTCGCGAATGCCGTAGAGTCGCTGTCGCGATTCAGTGCTGGCGAAATGGCGGCGGCCGGCGTTGCGTCGCATTGGCTCGCCGATCCGAGATATGTTTCGGTCTGTGGGGTGGTTGACGAAAGCGACCTGTTCGATCCTGCTTTTTTTGGCTTCACGTTGCGGGAAGCATCGCTTGCCGATCCTCAGCAACGGATATTCCTCGAATGCGCGTGGCGCGCACTCGAAGACGGAGGGATTGACCCGGTGCGCCCGCCAGGGTCCATCGGCGTGTTTGGCGGCATGTCGGCGAGCGGGCATTGGCTTCGGCTGGCTGGCAGTTCGCAGGCACTTTCAGAGTTCGGCGTACTGGAGGTGATGATCGGTGGCGATAAGGATTTTCTTACTGCGAGAACCGCCTATAAGCTGAATCTGCGCGGTCCTGCGATCACGATACAAACAGGCTGTTCGACATCGCTGGTGGCAATTCATCACGCCGTACAGAGCCTTCGTCGCGGCGAGACGGATGTTGCGCTCGCCGGTGGTGTGTGCATCCGCACGCCGCAGCGCGTTGGATATATCGCCGAAGTCGGGTCGACCACTTCCCCGAGCGGACATTGTAGGGCGTTTGATGCGGGGGCTGATGGGCTAGTACCCGGCAACGGCGCCGGCGTCGTTGTCCTGATGCGTCTTAGAGACGCAGTCGCGCAAGGGCGTCAAATCTATGCCGTGATTCGTGGAACTGCCGTAAATAATGACGGGGCGGGCAAAGTCGGTTTCACTGCACCTAGCGTAGATGCGCAGGCTGAAGTGATTCATATGGCCCTGCGCGATGCGGGATTGAAAAGCCGCGATGTCTCATACGTAGAAGCGCACGGGACAGGCACGAAGTTAGGCGATCTCGTGGAGGTCACAGCGCTGCGCAAGGTATTTGATCCTCGCGGTACCGAATCCCCCTGCTTTATTGGGTCTGTGAAAACGAATATCGGCCACCTTGACACTGCCGCAGGAGTTGCAGGCTTCATTAAGGCGGTCCTGTCGCTGTCGAAAGAACGATTGCCGGCAAGTTTGCACTACCATGGGGCGACGCCGGAGATGGGCCTGATCGGCTCCGGCTTGGCCGTGAACGCATCGCTGCGCGAATGGCCTCGTGTAAAGGACGAACCGAGGCGGTCAGGCGTACACGTGTACGGCATAGGCGGGACGAATGCTCATGTGATTTTGGAAGAGGCTCCTGAGCGGCCGCGCGAGGGCAAACCGTCTGGGCCGCAACTTCTCCCGATCAGCGCGCAGAATCCGACGACATTCGAAAGCCTGCGATCGGATCTCGTTGAATACTTCGAGCGATCTTCGACCGCATCAGTGGATTTAGCCGACGTAGCGAGCACGCTGCAATTCGGCAGAAGCCACCGGCGATTTCGGATGGCCTTGATAGCACGTGATTTGGAGGACGTGCTATCTCAGCTTGGCGACAGTGCCCGCAAGGGCGCTCCCATTGAAAGCCGTTCGCCACTGACGGTTATATTTGCCTGTCGCCGCTCTCTTGGTGCGACATGGCCTTTCTCTCGCGAACTCTATGATCGCTATTCCCCTGTTCGTTCCACCATCGACCGATGCTGCACTCGATTGCCGGCGGGACATCGGGCAGCCGTTTTGAATAGCTTGATTGGTCCGCGTAAGAACATTAGCTGCTTCCCGGACTATGGACTGCTCGATTTCATCTCAGGGCTTGCTGTGGCTCGACTATTTCGGCACTTCGGAGTGCGACACAAGGGGGTTGTTTGCATGGATCAGGATTCGAGTCTGGCACTTGTCCTCAACGGCAGTCTAACGCTTGAGCAGGGCTTGGATCGGCTGCTCGATCGTCCGGCTTATGCCATGGCGCCTGCATCGCCTGGCGCGCGGCCTGTGTCTCTTCCCACTTGGCACACGCTGAATGAATCCAGCGGATCGTTGGCTGAATGGTTGGTGGAGACTCAACACGTAGTAAACCCCCTGGTTCTTTTTCTGCCCGGTATCGGGCCTGATCTTGAGCCGAGCCGAACGGATGTCAATGAAGAACTGATCCTGAGGATGGCGGGGACGCTATGGGAACAGGGCGTGGAATTAAATTGGCAACGAATTCGCGCGCGACCCGCCAGATTCATCGGATTGCCACCTCACCCTTTGCAAAGAACACGAGTGCCCGAAGCGCTTGAGGTTCAGCAAACCGTTGCTGCCGCCGGGAAGGAAGAACAGACTGCTTTTGCAGGCGTTGCGGCCTCAGAAGGCGCCGAGTCGCTGAAAACTCCCCGCCTCAATGCGTCAGAATCTGATCCGTGTTCAATAAACTTCGAGCATGGCAATGCGGCTCTCGATCACTGGAGAAACCGCGATGAGAAGTCTGCCGCTCTCCAGATTGCGGCGGTGTTCGCCGACGTTATCGGACTCGAATCTTTCGGCGCGGAGGACGATATACATAAGAACGGGATTGATTCGTTGGCGATCATCCGAATCGCGACCCGTCTGGGGAATCTCGGGTTTTCAGTAACTTCATCGCAAATCACGCAATGCACGTCCGCCGCCAAACTTGCCGCGATCCTGATCACCCCTGGTAATGTCTCGCCGCATTTACCGGCGGAAGCGAGCCCGCTGACGCCAATTCCTCTCGTTCCGATACAGCATTGGTTCTTCGACCGCGGCTTTATCGATCCTGGGAACTATAACGCTTGCTATCTGTTTCAGATCTCAGACTCGCTTTCCACGGACGGCATCCGGACCGCCGTGAAAGTGTTGATGATGCATCACGAGGCATTGCGATTACGCTTCTATCAGAGCGACCAAGGCTGGCGGCAGACCGTGGCTCCGGAGGGCGAGCCGATCTCTGTAGAGGAGATCGATCTCGTGGCGGTCGCGCCTGAGCAACAGTGGGAGACGCTGATCGAGACCGCGAGACGACTCCGATCAAGTTTAGACATCTGTAAAGGCCCGCTGGCGAGGTTCACGGTAATCAAGACTTCGGCGCGCGGGCGGGTCTTGGTCGTTGTGTTGTCACACTTGGCGGTCGACGCTATTTCGATCGATATTCTTGCGAATGACTTATGTGCCGCGTGTGACCAAGTTGCCGCCGGCATTACCCCAAGACTGCTGCCGCCAACCGCTTCGTTCCGACAGTTCGCCGATGCCTTGGTTGAATACTCCGCGAAACCTGCGGCACGCGCGAACGCTAATTGGTGGATTTGGGGTGCGTGGGATGAAGTTCGTCCGATTCCACGTGATTTCAATGTGCCGGACTCGGTGAACACTTATGCGGCGCTCGACGTGGTGCAATGGAGCCGATCGCGCCTGCATACGGACGCCGAACTCGTTGCGGCGGGCATCAGCGAACCGGAACTGCTCGTGGCCGCTTGTGCGGCGGCCCTTGCCGATTGGACCCATGCAGACGCGGTCGCGATCGACTTGACCGCACACGGAAGAGTCGTACCGGGAAGCACGTTGGACTTGTCTCGGACGGTCGGTTACGTCACCACAAATGTGCCAGTCCTGCTGAAAGTACAAGGCGGCGGGCCGGTCTCAGTTACCCGAGCTGTGGCACTGACTCTCCGCAGTTTACCGAATAGCGGTATAGACTACGGGGTCGTGCGCTACCTTCAGCCAGATACGGTCGAAGGGCGAGCCCTCCGATCGATTGCCAGTCCTGAAGTAAAGTTTAATTATCATGGGCGCATTTCGGCCAAGCGGGACAATGCTCGTCTCCTACAGGAATTGGCCGATCCGGTCCGAGACGTGTTGGACACGTCGAATCGGCGTGCGTATACGATTAATATCGAGTGCTACACGGACATTGAGATGCTTCATTTCGTGGTCCGCTACAGCCGAGCGTTGCACCGACGTGAAAGCATCGAGCGTTTCGGTTATCGAATTTTTGCGTGGCTGGAGCGCTGGCAGCAACAGCGTCCTGACCCGGAACGAAGAGGAGAAAAGTGAAACTCCTCCTCTTTTTATTTCGCCGATCTTGTAGCGGCATGATCGCCGCGGGAATCGCCGGAGCGTTGGCGGGGGTGGTCAGCGCGCTAATGTTGGCGTTCATCAACGATTTGCTGAGAGCCGGTACGCCGGTGATGAGAACAAGGATCGTCCTTTTCTTTGGGCTATGTGTCCTGCGGCTGATAAGCGGCTTGATGTCCGGGGTGTTGCTGGTGCGGCTCACCCATCGCGCGATCGCCGATCTGCGTGTGCACTTGTGCCGGCAAATCCTTTATATACCACTCCGCCGTTTCGAAGAACTCGGCTCGCATCGTCTCATGGCCGCATTGACGGATGACGTGCGCGATGTCACCGAGGTCGTGATCAACCTGCCATACTTCAGCATCAATCTTGTGATCGTTTTTAGTTGCATTCTCTATCTCGGCTGGCTCTCAATGCGGATGATGCTGATCATGTGCGCCTGTTTGATAATCGGTATGTTGACGTACCAGATTCCCGTCTTCATTGCGCGGTCATACTTACACAAGGCCCGTGATCACCAAGATACGCTGTTCGGGCACTTCAATGCTCTCCTGAGCGGCTTCAAAGAGCTTAAACTGAACTACCACAAGCGAGAATCGTTCATGTCGCGAGTGCTTGAACCGGCCACGATTGCGGTTGAACGTGCGATCGTGGCGGGCACCGGTATTTATACGACGGTGTCGAACTGGAATCGCCTGCTTTTCTTCATTTACGTCGGCATACTGCTTTTCGCGTCGCAAGCGGTCGCGCCGCTTAACCCCGCGACCATTGCGAGCTATGTCCTCGTCGTCCTTTATATGATGGCCCCCTTGGAAGCGATAATGAACTCGTTTCCCAATATCGCGCGTGCTCAGGTGTCACTCGCGAAGATTGAGGCGCTGGGTTTGGCGCTATCGTGCGACGACACCCGCGAACCTTTGATCGATCACAACTCGTTGCCAACGCGAGGACCTGAATTTGTCCGTCTTACAGATGTCGTTCATACCTATCGCCGCGTACGAGACGGCTCAACATTTGCGATTGGGCCAATCAACTTGCAACTTGCTCGTGGTGAACTCGTTTTTGTCGTAGGGGGCAATGGCAGCGGAAAAACCACTTTGGTGAAACTTATTGCCGGACTATATCAGCCAGAGCACGGCACAATCCTGCTCGACGGCAAAGCGATCACGCCAGAGGCGCGCGATGCTTATCGGCAGCACTTCAGTGCAATCTTCGCGGATTTTCATTTGTTCCAGGGCTTATTGGATGTACGGGGCGCGTACCGGGATGAGGAAATAACCGAGCACCTGCGCAAATTCCAATTGGACCATTGTGTCAGCGTCTCGAATGGGCAACTTTCGACCACGGAAGAGTTGTCGCGCGGACAAAGAAAGCGTCTGGCGCTTCTTGCAGCACTCCTGGAAGATCGGCCGTTTTACCTTTTTGATGAGTGGGCTGCTGATCAGGATCCATCCTACAAGGCGCACTTCTATTTCCATATCCTTCCGAGCCTCAAGGCTCAAGGAAAGGGGTTGCTCGTCGTTTCGCATGACGATCGTTTTTATCACATAGCGGATCGGCTCATTCATCTGGAGGACGGACTGATCAAGGACGCCGACCCTGGCGATCCTACGGCCCGCTTGACAGTATTCGGTCACCACATATAGTCCATCATCTACCTTTTTATCGGGCGCACATCACGATGACTGACGACAATCCTATTGTTGGCGACGACGATTTAATGCTCCGTATGGTCGTGAATCACGAGGGTCAATTCTCGATCTGGAGCACCGAAGTCGAACCGCCCCCCGGATGGACCGACATCGGCAAACGCGGTACGAAGGCCGAGTGCTTAAAATATATCAACGACGTGTGGATTGATATGAGGCCGCTCAGTCTTTGCCGCCGGATGATGGACTACGATCAGAAGGCTGGTTAGATCGATGACAGCGATCCTGGGGATATCTGCTTTCTACCACGACTCTGCCGCAGCACTAGTCGTCGACGGTCAGATCGTGGCCGCGGCCCAAGAGGAGCGATTCACTCGAGTCAAGCATGATCATCGCTTTCCGTCCCAAGCCATCGCCTATTGCCTCCGTGAAGCCCGCTTAGATCCTGGGCAGATCGATTACGTGGGCTTCTACGAAAAACCGCTGCTTAAATTCGACCGTTTGCTAGAAACGTATCTCGCGCATGCGCCACGGGGCCTACGCCAGTTTTGTGAGTCCATTCCCCAGTGGTTGAAACAAAAACTCTGGCTGCCCCGCGAGATACATAAGGCGATCCCTTCGAAATACAAGCAACGACCAATTTTTGTCGAACATCACGAATCGCATGCAGCCAGCGCATTCTTCCCGTCGCCATTCGATGCGGCAGCAATCATCACGGTCGACGGCGTCGGTGAATGGGCAACGGCTACTTGCGGCGTCGGGCGCGGAAATCGGATCGAGTTGACCCACGAATTGCGTTTCCCGCATTCGTTAGGGCTGCTGTATTCGGCATTCACGTATTATACCGGCTTTCGCGTGAACTCAGGTGAGTATAAGTTGATGGGGTTGGCGCCGTATGGCGAGCCGATATATGCAGACTTGATTCGCGAAAAACTTCTGGATCTGAAGGAGGACGGCTCGTTTAGGTTAGACTTATCTTACTTTAACTACTGCCATGGGCTGACGATGACCTCCGGAAAATTCCATCGCGTTTTCGGCGGTCCGCCGCGGCTGCCGGAGTCACATCTAACGCAAAGACACATGGATCTGGCCGCTTCGATCCAAGTTGTCACTGAAGAAATAATGCTTCGAATGGCACGGCACGCGTACGCCGCAACTGACGGGATGGCCGATCTGTGTTTGGCGGGGGGCGTTGCCCTCAATTGTGTAGCTAACGGACGAATCCTCCGCGAAGGGCCGTTTCGGCGCCTGTGGATTCAACCCGCCGCCGGCGACGCTGGCGGGGCAATTGGCGTTGCACTATTCGTGTGGTACCAATTGCTGGCCAATGATCGGGTCTGCAAGCCGACCGATGCGCAGCACGGATCGCTACTCGGACCGCGACATGATAACGATCAGATCAAAGCGTTCCTCGACAGCGTCTCGGCTGAATACTACCACTGTCAATCAGAGCAGGAACTTTGTGACATGGTCGCGAGTCTTATCGCGGCCGGAAACGTCGTGGGATGGTTTCATGGCCGCATGGAATTCGGTCCTCGCGCGCTCGGTGGGCGCAGCATTTTGGGCGATGCGCGAAGCCCTACAATGCAGTCTAACATGAACCTTAAGATCAAGTTTAGAGAATCTTTTCGTCCCTTCGCTCCATCAGTATTGCGTGAGCGGGCCCAAGATTTCTTTGAGACCCCTCATTCAGATTCCAGCCCGTATATGCTCTTGGTAGCGCCAGTGCTCGACCGAAGACGCACCAAGGGCGGTGGTGAGTCCAAACCACAAGGCTTGGCAAAGGCACACGTCAATCGTTCAGAAATCCCTGCAGTGACGCACGTCGATTATTCGGCGCGGTTCCAGACCGTCGAACCGGAGCGGAACGGTCGATATTACAAGCTCATCAAGTCCTTTGAGCAGCAAACCGGCTGCCCACTGATCATCAATACAAGTTTTAACGTCCGTGGCGAACCCCTTGTTAACACGCCATATGAGGCCTATCGGTGCTTTCTCTCGACCGACATGGATGTGCTTGTGCTAGAGGATTTCGTCTTATTGAAGCGAAAACAAGCCCACCTTGATCGCGCCAGCGCTCAGATGTATCTTTCCGAATTCGATCTCGATTAAGCGATGCATGGCCACTACCCACACTGACATCCCGCGACAGATTACCCCGGCGCAGCGTCGGTTATTCGCCGGCTTGCTGCCAGTTTTTTTCGTGTTGCTCGGGGTCGCAGCGATACGGCATCGGCAGTACACGTTGTTTGCCCTGGCGATGGTGAGTTCGGTGGCGGTCGTGGGTGTAATTTTAGCTACCTCAAAGAATCGATCGCAGAAGGTCGCTGGTCTGTCACTTCCGCTCTTGTTTGTGCTATTGGCGGCCCTTCCATTGCGCTCCGCGAACCCTCGTGCGATTCTCGTCGCCTTTGGGGCGTTCGGGTTGCTGCTAGGATTAATAGCCTTGTCGTCGCCCCGATGTGGCAATGCCATTTACGCAATTATCAATCTTGCAACTGAACCGATGGGACAGGCGATCTCGTTTTGCGTACTTGCCGCGCTGTTCTACCTCGTATTCACTCCCCTAGGTGTATGCATGCGGATTCTCGGCCGGGATGTGCTGGGGCAGATCTTGAACCGCCAAGCCAGTAGCTACTGGGTTGCGCGTCAGCCACCCGAGCCCAACTTAGAGCGATATTTCGATCAGTTCTGATGAACCGGAAAATGGAGTTCTGCGATGTCGCAAGCCGAACAACCGATCGCCGACAGCAATGTCGACCACATTGACCAACATGGCGACAGTCTCGACAGTCCGGATCATGCCGACCAACAGTTTGCGACATTCGCGCAGCGGAGTCGTCGGGGGTTGCTCGGAGAATGGTGGGATTTCGTCAGACATAACAAGAAGTGGTGGCTCATTCCGATCCTCGCGGTTTTGTTGCTCGCAAGCGTCTTGGTCATTCTTGCAGGCACCGGTGCAGCACCGTTCATCTATACCCTTTTCTAATATCGCGGACGGCCTCTAAAATGAAACTCAACCAGGATCAACTTAGACACTACAACGATAGCGGATTCGTGCTATTGACGAATTTGATCCCGTCTGACGCCATCCCCATCCTACGAGACGAGGCCTATCAGTTGTTTTCACAGCCCGGAGCTGGACGCGTCTTAGAAAGCCGCACCGGGGCCGTTCGAGCCATTCACGGTCCGCACTTTGGTCAGTCCGATCTACGAACGACTTGCACGCCACGCGAGAGTGGTCGAGCCTGTCGAACAGATTCTGCAAGATCACGTTTACGTCCACCCGTTCAAGATCAATGCGAAGGTTGCGATGGACGGTGAGCTATGGCCGTGGCATCAGGACTACCAGTTTGGGCGCGACGGCGATGGAATGCCTGCCGACCACGCTGTAAACGTTACGGTATTCCTGGCAGACGTGACTGAGTTTAACGGCCCAATGATTTTTCTCGCGGGTTCTCATCGTGAAGGGACCATAAGTGTCCGGCCACGTCATGCGGAGACGACCGGGTGGGCTTCGAACGTCGCAGCCGACTTGACCTTCTCCTTTGATCGGGAACAAATCTGCCAATTGGCCCAGAAATATCCGCTTGTTGCACCAAAGGACCCGGCAGGGTTGGCGCTGATATTTCACCCAAATGTCGTTCACGCTTCGGTAAGCACTATCTCCCCGTTCGATGGTACCGTTTCAATTGTAACATACAACGCCGTTCATAACGTTCCGCAGCTGCTGCAATCCCCACGCCCAGTATTCTTGGCGGCCCGACAAACTGATCCGATCACGGCCCTGCCCGGCGACGCGGCTTTGGTCGCCTAGACCCTCATTAGTTTCAGGCGGAATGGCCTGCTTCTTCTGGCGTGCAGCAGCGGTTCCAGTAGAATGTTTCCTAGTGCTTCGCACTGTATCGCAGCACGATCCAAAATGAGGCGGAAAAGAGAGCGGTCGTTATTTGAGTGTGTATATGATGCAATTGAAATCGAGACGGGAAATTGAATTGATTCGACGCGCGGGGCTCGTGGTGTGGGAAGCTCACCAATTGATGTCACAACTCCTCAAGCCTGGGGTCACAACCGGGGAACTCGATGCCGCGGTTGAAGAATTCTATAAGACAAGAGGGGCCATGCCTCTTTTCAAAGGAGTAGACACCGGGGGTACGCCATATCCCAGCGTGACCTGCATTTCGGTCAATGAAGAAGTCGTACACGGAATTCCCGGACGCCGACGCATCAACGAAGGTGACATAGTTTCCATCGATACCGCCTGTCGCCTTGAGGGTTGGTGTGCAGATGCGGCATGTACCTACGGCGTCGGGACAATCGACACCGATTCAAAACGATTGCTCGACATCACGGAAGCAACACTGAAGTTGGCAATTGACGCCATGGGCAGGTGCATCTACTGGAGCCAAGTCGCAACCGAAATGGCCGCATTTGTTCGAGACGCGGGTTTTTCAGTCGTTGAAGAATTCGTCGGTCATGCAATCGGTCGTGAAATGTGGGAGCGCCCGCAAGTGCCGAATTTTTGGACAAAAAAGCACCGTCCGTGGGACTTCAAGCTTCGTCCTGGATTGGTCCTTGCTGTGGAACCGATGGTTAATTCCGGCGCGCGGAATGTATTGCTGCTGGATGACGAATGGACAGTGGTTGCGGCGGACCGAAAACGCTGCGCTCATTTCGAGCATACGATTGCTATTACCGAAGAAGGGCCAAAAGTGATGACGCTTGGTCCCGACGGGCAGGGTTGGGCGATTTGAGGGGGAGTTATAACCAAAACCTGTGGATGACGACGCGGCAATAAAAGTACCTTGGGTGACTGATTCACTTCAGGAACGCGTTTGGCCAACAAGACCAGGAAGGATACGCCACATGTCATCTTCACAGTTTCAGCTTCGACTGGCAACTGATGCGGTCGCGCAGGTGTCGTTGGAGCAGATCGCCCGCGAAGGAGCGCGGCGAGCACTTCAGAAAGCCATCGGAGACGAAGTTGCGCGGTAAGTTGATAGCCATGCCGGATCAGCGTGGCGATTCCGGTCATCGTCTGGTGACCTGCTCCCCGAATCCGCATCCAGCGATGAGTGGAATTTTCTGCTAGTTTTTCAGGCCATTACGGCCCGGCGAAGCCGGGCAGGAGATGGCCATGAAGAAGTCGAAGTTTTCCGAAGAACAGATTGCCTTTGCGCTCA
>DASYDW010000148.1 GCA_036499395.1 Pirellulales bacterium | reverse complement strand
TATAATGAGGCGCGGCCTCACGGATCGCTGGGCTACCTGGCTCCCAGCGAGTTCGCAAAACGGAGCCGGGAAACTAAACGGCCTGAACGGGTCTGAGAACTCTCATTACGAATGGGCACAATTTGGGGGCAGGGTCATTGGACACTGGTGGTTCACATAGCACGTGGTACAAAGAATGGGGGCAGGTCAGTTGCGACGATTGCGCAGCTAAGTCTGGTACACCTGCTAGCGCGGAGTCGTAGATCGATTTATCGTGATCTCACAACCAAACTGCCCGCGACCGATGGTGGTTGACGGTGTCCGGGTAGTGTCGGTCAAGTTGCGCACATTCGTTGGGAAGCCCTCCGCCGGAAGGTCGTGCCGGTGAGACCCGATCCGTAGGCGAGGGGTTCACCGGCACGGATAGCGGCTCACGCGGTCGCCGTCGTCGCCTCTTGGTTCTGCCGTTCACGCAATCGGTTCATGTCCATGTACCTCCTCGTGCCCTAGCGCGTCCCGGCCACATGCCTGAGCCGCGCCGCCACCAGCATCAACGCCGACTGGCCGTCCGGGAAGGCGCCGACGACGCGGGTCCGCCGCCGATCTCCCGGTTGATCCGCTCCAGCGGGTTGTTCGTCCGCAGGCTCCTCCAGTGCTCGGGCGGGAACGCCATGTTCTCCGCGATCCCCTCCCTCACGATCTGGGCCGCCTTGCCCAGCTTCATCCCCTCCAGCTTCTCGGCCACCGCCCGGGCCCTCTCACCGGCGCTGGCCCGGTCCTCCTGGGCGTGGATCGCTTTCAGCATCGCGGCCGCCACCTTCACCTTCCCCGCTGGCACCACGCTGAAGACGTTGCGGTAGAAGTGCACCATGCACTGCTGCCAGGCCGACTCCAGGTAGAACTCGCCCAGCGCCTCGACCAGCCTCAGGCACTTGTCGCTGGCGAACAGTTCCACCCCCGCCAGCCCACGCTCTTTCAGGTGCCGCAGGAAGCTCCGCCAGCTCTCGGCGTCCTCCGTGGTCACTTCCGCCACCGCCAATACCTCCCGGAACCCCTCTCGGTTGACCCCAATGGCGACCAGCACCGCCACGTTTTTCGCCTCCCCGCCCCACGAACGTTTTAACCAGATCCCGTCGAGGTAGACGTACGGGTGCCCCCCCCTCGATCGGCCGGTACCGCCAGGCCTCGATCTGTTGGTAGATCTTCTGGTTCAACTCGCTGACGGCGCTGGGGCTCAGCCGCGTCCCCCCACAACGCCTCGGTGATGTCCTCCACGCGCCGCACGCTCACCCCCGCTAGGTACATCTCCATCAGCGTCTCCTCCACGCTGCTCTCCCGCCGCCCGTAGCGCTCGATGATCGCCGTCTCCAGGGGCAGCTTCCGCAGCCGGGGGACCTTCAACTCCACCTCCCCGGTCTTCGTCTGCAGCTTGCGGGAATAACTTCCGGCCCGCTGGTGCTGCCGGTCGTCCGACCGCTCGTACCGCCCGACGTTGTAGGCCCGGTCCGCCACGGCGTCCAGGAGCGCGTTGAGCGTCCTCCACCGTCCCACGCACGACTTCGTCCAAGGGCTCCCGCACCATCCCAACGTCCAGCCGCAGTGCCCCGTCGATGCCCGTTCCTTCCTCCGTCCGACCTGTTACGCTGTCCATCCTGAAGCTCTCCTGTCCGGTAAGGGTTGTCCAAGTACCAACACCTTCCGGCGGGAGAGCTTCTCGTTCAAATGTGCGCATCTTTCAGGACGTTATCTGGTTGACAAAACAAACGGGATCAAGAAGATCCGGCGTAAAAGACGAACGTCGTAACGCAACGCTCTTTGAACATCTGTCGGCCGCGCCACATATTAACAGACCACGAGAAGGGACATCGCATGATCTTCTTAGGCCGCATCAGGCACCCTGTTCCCATCGCGGTCGCCGTCCTGATGGCAATGTGTATCAACGTCGAGCTGTTTGCAGACAGCCCCACGGCGAATCCCAGCGAGCCGACGATTAATAATCAGGCAGTTCTTGACGCCATCCGAGAAGAACGCCCTGATCGAAGCCAGCGGGTCCGCAAGATCGTCGAGGAACAACTTAAGCGCAATCCACAACAAGCGGCCACACAACTTCGAACGCGCTGGTTGCCGGAGATGCAACGCGCGCAAATGCAAGAAGATGTCGCAGAATTGGCGGTCGTCGCGGTCACGGCGGCGCCGAGTTCGTCATCATGGTGTCAACAGCTTCTTCAGCTTAGAACACGCGCCTTACTAGCAAGCGGACATATCGACGCGGCATTGCAGACCGCCAAGAGCGCATTCAACGTTGCATCAGTCGCCGGATCGTCCGATGCCTTATATCTAGTGTACCAATGCCTCATTGCCCGTTCCGATCCTACGGATGAACGCGCCAAACTTTTCATATTTGAGCAAACCTTGGGGGCACGGCCCTTAGGATTAGAAAACGAATCGAACAGCATCCTGAAATCGATACAAATCGACGCCTCGGTCTATCGGGCGGCGGCACAATCCCGGTTACAGTCGTCACAGTTTGTGCAACTGGTCGAAGCCGGAAATTTGTTCCTGATTGCTGACGAACCAACCGAAGCACGAAAGGCGTTTGATCGCGCCTTGGCGATCGCGCCGGCAAATCAGCGGACAAAGGTAATGGAGTCGATCGCCTGCTGCGTCAAAGCCGATCATGGCTGCATCGGCCCGGCGAGCGATTGGCTAGCGCACGCCCCATCCGCTTCATCCGGTTCGTCTTCAACATCGGTCGTGTTGCCTTCCCTCGGCACATGGTCACGCAAGGATCAATGGATCGGCGTGCCCGAAGTGCATGGGATTCATATCGATGGCAGCGATGATGATTGGAACGGACAAGGTTATGAGGTGGCGATCATGGCGGACGAGCATGGGAATGTTAAGCCGCCTAATGATTTCCGGCCATCGTTTCGACTCGGGTGGGATGCGCGTGGTCTGCTCGTGGTCGTTCGCGTGCTGGACAATACGCCCATGGAGTACGACTACACACGCCACTTGTTTAAAGGTGACTCAGTGGAATTCTTCCTAGGACGTCTCCAAAAGTTCAAAGCTGCGGATGACACAATCCAGGAAACTGAAGGCGACCGCTACATGCTCGTTATGAGTCCAGGAATGGACCCGCAATTTCCCGATGTCCGTTACTGTTTCTTTAAGGATCAAGCGAGATTCAATGAACCTGTAAACTATACGACTACCTATGCGCGGCAGAAAATTCCAGGCGGCTATTCAATGGAGGTCTTGCTACCTTGGTCGAATCTCGGAATCGCCGCCAAAGCGGGTACCGAATTGGCATTCCAACTCTATGTCATGGATCAGGATCACCCCGCTGCCGTGAAGCGCCCCTCTCGGCCGCCGTTTGTTGCCGTCTGGTATCCGCAGGCCAATACACACGTTGAACCTGCATCCACGTATCGCCTTCTCCTTACTCGACAAGCCAGTCCGCCTGAACGCGTCACGGCGCGCATACAGGATAGTAACGCCACCGGGAAGCCAATTGTGCTCAACGTCGTCGGCGTCTCCGACTTCGCCAATCGCGAGGTGTCTATTATCGCGGAGCAATTGAAGGCAGCGGGGACACTCCTGGCCGAGCCGCAACTACACTTGGCTTCCGCGCGTATTCCACTGCCGCCCGCTGCAATGAATCTCTCGAATTGCGAGGTATCGTGCGGCGAGTCGCGGTCCATTCAATTACAACTGCCCCGTGATCAACAACTTGCTCGAGCACATCGGGAGGCGCTATCCACAACGTGCGGTTTCCAGACAAACGTCTTGACTGGAAACGTCACGCCGCAAGTTGCGTGCGTCACTCCATGGCAACATCCGTCATACACGGTCCGTTATTTTGATGCGGAACACCAAGAGGTCGATGCGCCGACGAAGCCCGGACTTTATGGCGCCGAGATTGACATCAGCGGCGACGGTGGCGACCACGCCCGACGCTATGCGACACTTTTCCGCGTGCCCGCCGAACTGACCGGCGTGAACGTTCAAGGGATGACCCCGTCTGAAATAGGCGCCGCGCTGCTCCGCAGTAACCACGCGCGCCGCGAACTTCAGAACGTCAGCGCGAACGAGATCGATTCGGAGCAAACGTTGCGGGCCAATCCGCAAAGCGAAAACGCCGCGATCCTGCTGGCAGCTCTGCAAGGAGAAGGATTGCCCCCGCGGGTAGGCAGCCTGGGAGCGCGTTCACAAAGCCGCCAATGGTGGGTCGGATTGAAACAAAAACTCTGGGGGATGAAACCGATGGCTGAACCATGGTCTCGACCACAGGTCACTGAAGGTGCATCTAAACCCCAGTTAGACCTCGATGCCCCGGCGGCCGGAGTATCTACAGAATGCCTCGACAAGATCAAAGCATTGCTCGCGGACCAATCCCGGAAGCTTCCCGATGAGCCCATCGTCGTGTGTTTCGCCCGCCACGGACACGTCTTTCTTCATGTAGCATACGGGACTAGCGACAACGGGCCGATGACGGTTTCCACTCAGGGAGACCTTTATAGTTTGACCAAGTCTCTGTCGGCAACTCTTATGATGATGCTCGTGGACGCCGGGGACGCGGATCTTGATGCTCCCGTCGACCGCTATCTGCCTCCACTTGTCGGACACTTGGGAGATCCCCCGATCACCATCAGGGACCTTTACATTTTTCAAAGCGGTTTGTGGGGTTTTAGCGATGATGAGCGCAATGATCTTGAGGAAATAGTCAGCAGGTACAGCCCTTATGCTCATGTCGGCAAATTTATCTATAATGGTGATGGATACACACTAGCGGCAAAGGCGATGGAAGCCATTTCTGGCGAAGCCTTGCCCCAATTGTATTGGAACCATCTGCTCAAGCCGCTTGGAATGACTCACACCACCGTCCACGGATCGAGCGCCGACGCGCGCGCAACCGCGATGGATATCGCCGCCTTCGGACAAATGCTGCTGAACCGTGGTGCCTATGGAAACCTTCGTTTTCTCCACGAAGAGACGCTTCAGCGAATGATGCCGCGAACGGCCGCACCCGGCGAGCTTAGTGGAACTCATGGAATCGGGTTCAATAGCTATCCAAACCGCGGCTTAGGCATTCATGCTTACGCAAACGGGAGCGAAAATTCCGGAATGATGATCGTAGACCCCGATCACGACATGGTGTTAGCCATTGTGAGCTGCGGGATCAGAAAAGAATTCCGAAACTGCTATCCGGCACTATTCAAAATGTTAGTTTCGGATTTGCAATAACATAGCCTTTCGCCGCCTAACCGCGACGCCTTGCCTGGCTCCATAAACGTTTTGATAGGCCGGTGGTTTCAATATGAATTGGTTCGCTCCATTCTCGGATCTGATCAGTTGCTTAGCGTTGCTCACTGCTTTTTGTATCGCAACTTGTTTTCCGCAGTCAAAGGCCCTTGGGGGGGTAGACTTAGTGCAGTTAACGGACCTGCATTTGTTTGGCGGAGTTAGCGAAAATGATCGCGCCTTACGGGCCTGCATTGCCGAAATCAATCGGGAATTAGTTTCAGGGAAACCCGTAAATTGTGTTGTCGTTACCGGCGACCTCGGGTTGCAGGACCTGATCGCAACAGGTGCCGCTGGTCATCGTACTGTTGTTGCCAACGCGGAAGACTTGTTGACGACCGAGTCGAAAAAGTTCGCCGACATTGTCGCCACATCAAGGGTAAAAACGTGGCTGTTCCTCCCTGGCAACAACGATTTGATCGATGAAAATCCCGAATCCCTACGCTATTTCAGCAAGTTTCTCGCGGACGTCTCCTCCGATATAGGGGGCACGATTAACATTGTGAACCTTGCCGCTGGAGGCCGAGCAGCGGTATACGAAATCGGAAATCTCTCGATCATCGGTTTTAACAACGCTTCTTTCAAATCTAACAATAACGTAACCGATAGCTCAAAATTTGCCGAGTCCCAGCTCGCCGCTCTCTCGGAGTTGGATTCACGAGTCTCGCGAGCGAACTATGCATATATCTTCTACCATGTTCCCGAGATTGATGATCCTTATCTCGTGAGAACTAATCCTGCCCTCGCAAAAACATTTGACAAAGACTTTCGATATTCAGCATGGACCGTTAAGCCCGCCGTTAGGCAGGCATGGAACAACATAATCTCGCGTGAAAACGTGAGGGGATTATTTGCTGGTCATTTTCACGACTATCACCGGGATACATACCAAAACTATCACTGGGTTCGGACATTGAAATATGCGCCAGCGTCGCTCATCAAGCTATACCTATGCCCGCCCGTGGCGATTAAGAATCAGGAACGTATAGAGCCCTCGGAGCAAGCTCGAGGCTACAGGCGCATTCATATCGATGACACTGGCAGCGTCCGAAGCCAAATTGTTTGGATGACATCAAACGCCTTCATTCAATCGCCAGCGCTCAGTGATTAAGAACCTATCCGGGTAACCGCGTCGACTTCAAGCCGGCCGGGAAACCGTGATTGTCCAGACCCATTCTTGGTGCCACCCGGATCTGTAGACTCTTTGAACTTTCCTGTGCCGCCGGGACCGCCCCGGCAGACTCCTTCCATTTCTCGGCGACTGACCTGCTCCCCGAATCCGCATCCAGCGATGAGTGGAATTTTCTGCTAGTTTTTCAGGCCATTACGGCCCGGCGAAGCCGGGCAGGAGATGGCCATGAAGAAGTCGAAGTTTTCCGAAGAACAGATTGCCTTTGCGCTCA
>DASYDW010000147.1 GCA_036499395.1 Pirellulales bacterium | reverse complement strand
TATTTTCAAAACGGCGGCGTTATTCTATTCAAGCAAACGAGCATTCTCGAGGCGGCGAGTGTTAAGCTCCAATCGTACGGCTATAAAATTTGCGTTACGGACTGCGATCTATGCAAAGATGAAAAGTCAGTGATGAAAGGCATCGTAGATTCGCTTGGAATCGTCAGCGGCGGCCCAAACATTGGTCCTGATAGCTTCAATGACTTTATGCGGCAGATCGAATTCGATGGTTGCACGGGTGTGGTTGTCGTTCTGCGAGGCTTTGACCGGTTTCGGACGTCATTTCCCGCGTGTGCTTTTCATATTCTCGATATTGTGGCCGACCACCATCGCTCGCACATGCTGATGGGCGACCGCTTGACGACCCTTGTGCAAAGCGACGATCCATATATCGACGAAAGCGTTGGCCAAGTTGGTGGTTACAAGCCGAGCTGGAACGACAAGGAATGGTCCAACAACGATCGCGTGCCTTAACTTTGGCACAACTCGTCTTCCCACGGCCCATTTCCCACGGCCCATCCCTGCTGCACCGGGAATAACCTATATTGAGTTATTCCAGTGCGGGGCAGAATCGCGAACCAAATTCCCAGGACCTTGGGGTGAACTATGTCCATGATGCGAACCAGTAATCCGGCGCTGAATGCCAGCGTGTTTCAGATCCATGATTCGGCCAGTTCCGCGACGATGACGCTGCAGGGGACGGTCGCGAAGACGGCCATCCTGCTGGCGATCGTCGTGGCCGGGGCTAGCTTCACCTGGTATCAGACCATGCAAGGCTTCGAAGCGGCCGGGGTCGGCGCGGGTGCCGGACAAATGGCCAACGTGCCGCCAGTCGTTTACACCTACGGCATGATCGGTATGATCGCGGGCTTGATCCTGGCGATGATCACGATCTTCAAGCCAGCCGTTTCTCCGTACACCGCGCCGCTATATGCCTTGGCCGAGGGCGTGTTTCTGGGTGGTGTTTCGGCGGGATTCGAATACGTTTATCCGGGCGTTGTCCCCCAGGCCGTGACGCTGACCTTCGGCACTCTGGCCACGCTGCTCACGGCCTACGCGACGCGTATCATTCGGCCGACCGAGAATTTCAAGCTGGGCATCGTGGCCGCCACGGGCGGAATCTGCTTGTTCTATCTAGCCACGATGGTGCTGGGATTTTTTGGCGTCCACATCCCGCTGATCAATCAGTCGGGTTGGGTCGGAATCGGATTTTCGGCGTTCGTTGTCGTCATCGCGGCGTTGAACCTGGTGCTTGATTTCGACTTCATTGAAACCGGCATCACGCGCGGTGCCCCGAAATATATGGAGTGGTACGGAGCGTTCGGAATACTGGTCACGCTGGTCTGGCTGTACCTGGAAATCTTGCGTTTGCTAGTGAAGCTGCGCAACCGCGACTAAGCAGTTCGAAAATCACGACGTCCAAAGAGCCTGTGGCTGAGCAATCGGCGCAGGCTCTTTTTTTTCGCTTCCCCGGTGCCAGCCTGCATTTCGGCAAACCGCAGTGGATCGAAGAGATCCCTTTCCGCTCCGTCGATAGCTCTGACGCTTTCCCAATGCGGCCCGCCGGTCCGCAGTAGCAATGCATGCATCCACGGATTGATAACGCCGTGACGGCTTTCTTCAGGCCATATTTAACGCCCGCGCATCAATTGATTCCGTAGCGGGTGGGACGACGTTCCGCAGGTGGTAAAGGGACGCCAGATTGACTGGTCTCTCTGACACGCAAAAGCCGAATAATCAGAAAGGCCGGACAAACTGGCCCTGGATGATCTTTCGGCCGCGCGATGCGTGACAGCAGACGCGTGGCAGGCGGACTCCGGCAGTTCCTAAAGGGGGGGACTCCGTGGACGAACATCGGACGATTGAGATGCCGGACCGCGCGCACGCTCGGATTCGCCGGCCGCGCAAGCCACGTCGCATTTCTTGGCGCAGCGTGGCTATTTTGTGGACGGCCGCGACCGCATTCGGCGTCGTGACGAACGACGTGTCGCCAGCCCGCGCCGCCAAGCCCGAGGTTGCCAGCACGTCGCGTTCGACTCGCGACGAGGCCGTGCGACTGATCCCGCACGATAAGCTGAGCGAAGACGGCCGCAAGAAGGTTGCCTCGGTCATGTCCCAGGTGTCGATCTTTCGCCGCTTGCCGACGCAAGTGATCGCCTGCGACCCGAAGCTGTACTTATTCCTGATCGAACATCCCGACATGGTCGTGAACATGTGGGAAGTGATGGACGTCAGCGATATGCGCCTGGAGAAGACCGGCCCGGACTCGTACCGCGCCAATGACGGCGTCGGCACCGAAGGTGCCGTCGAGTATCTGTATCGCAGCTACGATACTCACATCATGTACGCCGAGGGCTCGTACAGCGGCCCGCTGTTTATCAACCCGGTCCACGGCAAATGCCTGTTGGTGCTGAAGACAGGCTACGTCCGTGAGCCTGACAATCAGTATTACATCACGTGCCGGCTGGACACCTTCATTCAACTGCAGAATGTCGGCGTGGAATTCGTTGCCAAAACGTTCCAACCGCTGGTGGGTAAAACGGCGGACCATAACTTCCGCGAGACGGCGTCGTTCCTGTCGATGATCTCGCACAGCGCCGAACAAGAGCCGCGAGCCCTGGTTCACCTGGCGTCGAAACTCACCAAGGTGCCCGAAGAAGATCGTGGCGAGCTCTGCGACTTGGCCAGCGAGATCTCGATCGCCGCGGTCGACCGCGAGGGTGCGACGTTGAAGACGCAGCAGCCTCCGTCGGCACAGCGTCGGACCGTCATGCGACCATCGGGCAGCGGACGGTAAGCTTAGGTCGTGTAATCCGCATTCAGTCGGACGTATTCGGCCGTCAGGTCGGTGGACCAGAAGCGGATTTTCGCGGCCCCTTCGCTGAACGAAAGCTGCATCAACGTCTCGCGGTGTTCGCGAATCGACCGCGAGACGGCCACGCGATCGAAATGCGTCGGCTGCCCGGCAGTGTAGAGTTGCACGCCGTTGAGCCGCAGACTGACGCCGGTGGGGCGAAAAGGGACGCCGGCATACCCGGCTGCCGAGACAATCCGACCCCAGTTGGGATCGGCGCCGGCGACGGCCGTCTTGACGAGCATGCTTTCGGCGACAGTTTTCGCGATTTGCCGTGCGGCCTCGCGCGTGGCGCAGCCGTCGACTTCGACCGTGATCAGGTGCGTGGCCCCTTCACCGTCGATCGGGATTGCCTTGGCCAGATCAACGGCCACTTCTTCGAGGGCTTTGGCAAATTCGGCCAGGCCTGCTCCGGTGAGCGGCTCGCCCCCGGCAGCGCCATTGGCCAGCAGCAGCACCGTATCGTTGGTGCTCATGTGGCCATCGACGCTGATGCAGTTGAAGCTGTCTTCAACGGCCGCGCTGAGGAGGCTTTGCGCGTCGGCCGGTTTCAGCGGAGCGTCTGTCATGATTACGCCCAGCATCGTCGCCATGCGCGGGCCGATCATGGCGGCTCCCTTGGCCATGCCGGTCAGCCGATAGGTATGATCGCCAACCTTAATCTGCCGGCTGGCCAGCTTGTGCGTGGTGTCAGTCGTGAGCATGCCGGTAGCGGCTGCGACGAGCGATGCTTCGTCATGGGCGAGCTTTTCCGCTGCGCCGCGAACGCCTGCGGCGACTTTGTCCATGGGCATAAACTCGCCGATGATGCCTGTCGATAAGACCAGCACTTGCTCGGGCCGGGCGCCGCAGGTTTGAGCGGCCAGGGCCGCCATTTGCTCGGCATCCTTATCGCCACGCTCGCCGGTGCATGCGTTGGCGTTGCCGGAATTGATCACCACGGCGCGAATCGCGTCGCTGGGCGTGCGTTTTCGATCCAGCACCACGGGGGCCGCACAAACCAGATTCAGCGTGTAAACGCCCGCGGCCGCGGCTGGTGCGTCTGACACGATCAACGCGAGGTCTAGCTTCTTCGAAGCCTTGATGCCGCAGGCAACCCCGGCCGCCCGATAACCGTATGGAAGAGCGAAAGACATTTTCATCCTCGAAAAAAGTGGTTCGCGATGATTTCGTGCTCGCGAGTCGCGCTATTGAGTCACAAACCGGATCGATATGGCGCCACAGTTTCACGTCACAGCGCTGTCGTTTCGGGATAGCCGTACATCAAGTTGAAATTCTGCACCGCCGCGCCGGCAGCTCCTTTGATCAAATTGTCGATCACGCTGATCGTGATCACGCGTCCGCGCACCAGGCGTACCGTTACGTCGCAGTAGTTCGTATCCGTGGTCTCTTTAGTGCTGGGCAAATGCTCAACAACGCGAACGAACGGCTCTTTCGCGTAGAATTCGCGTAGCGTGTCGAGAAGCTGCTTCTCGGTTACTCCCGACTTCGGTCGAGAATAAGCGGTGGTCAGAATGCCGCGATCCATCGGAATCAAGTGCGGCGTAAAGATCACCTCGATGGGCTGCCCGCTGGCTGTGGAAAGAATCTGTTCGATCTCGGGCGTGTGTCGATGCTTGCCGACGTTGTACGCGGCAACGCTCTCGTTGCACTCGGCGAACAATGACCCCAGCTTCAGCGTGCGACCGGCGCCAGAAATTCCACTTTTCGAATCGATCAGGATATCGCCAGTTTCGATCACGCCTGCCTTTAACAGCGGGGCCAAAGCCAGGATAGCGCTCGTCGGATAACAGCCCGGGTTCGCGATCAGCTTTGCCTTCTTGATCGATTCGCGAAACAACTCAGGCAGACCGTAGACGGCATCGGCCAGCCGGCCAGGATCGTTGTGGGGTTCGCCATACCATTTGGCAAACACGGCCGGATCACGCAGCCGATAGTCGGCGCTGAAATCGACCACACGTGCTCCGCCCGCCAATAACTGCGGCACTAGAAGTGATGTAACGCCGTGCGGTAAACAGCTGAATACGCAATCCGCTCGCTTGACGATCTCCTCGGGGGCCAAGTCCTCAAGCGGCAATTCCAAGCGTTTGACGAGCGACGGATGCGATTGCGAGATGGGCGGATTCCCCTCCTGCCGACTGGTGACAGCCGTGATCTCGGCTTGCGGGTGCCGCAGCAGCAATTTAATCGCCTCGAGCGCCGAATAGCCGGTCGCGCCGAGAATGGCAACTCGCGTCATGGAAGGAATGCCTGTTCGAAGGATCTTTGACAGTGAAAGCGAACGCAAATCTTGCCGGGAAGCCACGGGAGCGAGACCGATTGACGATCCCTGCGGAAAGAACAGAAAAAGACCGTACCACCAGGAATCGCGTCACCCACCAAGGGCCATCGGAGCCCTTAGGCCGGCGCGGCCAGATGACTTAACGTCTGGTTCGGTCGCGGCGACGGCGGGCGCGGAAGCGCGTTTCAGGTCCCCGGTCGGGGCGCGCAGGCAGTATATCGGCGGTCTTCACGACTCGCCAAGGGGAGAGAGCATCGCCGAGGCGGTCCAGGGCGGCGGCGCAGGAGTAGGAGACGTGCGGTGTCATCGCTTTTTGGACAACCGCTGCCGCGGCGAGGTTCGCTTGTGATCCGCAGGATCTTTTTCGGCACCCGTCGCACCGTATTTTGCCAGATACGGTGCGATGTCAAACTTGCGGGCCGTGTTGTCCGAGCTCATGTAACGGACCGTTCCAAATATGGGCCGCTCGGGCCCCCACGGACGATCAAAGCGCCCCAGAATCCAAAAGATTCCTGAGTACGAGTTGGGATTGCGACCGTCGATCGCGTACTTGTTGTTCAGATCAATCATCGTGTCGAGCGCCTCGCGCGGCGTGGCCGACCATTCGAGGATCTTTTTCCCCCACAGCATGCGCAGGTAATTGTGCATTCGCCCTTCGGTCAACAGTTGCCGCTGGGCTGCGTTCCAAAGTTCGTCGTGCGTCTTGGCCGCCGCGAATTCCTCTGTCGAGTAGATCGTGGGCCGGTGGTCGCGCTCATGTTTGTGCAGGGTCTTCTTCGCCCAATCGGGGAGCGAATCGAATTGGTCGTAATCGTCGCGCGTGGTGCAAAAGTTGTAACCTAGCTCGCGCCAGGTAATGAACTGATCGAGGAAGGCCTCGGCCGCATCGCTCATGCCCCACCAGCCGCTCCGCTTGCCGGCGGCCTTCTTGCCCAGCGATTCCGCGGTCCAATTCTCTTGCTCGGCCAGACAGTGGAAAATCTCGTGTGAAGAGATGTGTCCAAAGTGCAGATAGGGAGAGAGATTGCTCGTGGCGTCAGCCGCAGGCTCGTTGCGATCTTCGGGATAACGAGTTAGCAACCGCGACAAGAAACGTCGCAGTGTTTTCTCGCCGGCCGCCGCCCCTCCTTCGGTTTCCACGACACCGACCGTGTGGTCGATCGGCAGCTCGGCCAGTTCCTTCGCGTCCCCTGCCAGTAGTTTTGCCGAGGCCATTGGCCAGCGCCGCGTAATCGCGGTCGGCAGTTTTGCGAGTCGCGGCAGAGCGGCGCGGGCAAGCGCGTCGGCTCGTGGCGCGTGATCCAGATGCTCGCCGAGGGTGCGCTGCAAGAATCGGCGGAATGCATATGCGGTCGGATAAGATTCCGTGGCAGCACGCAACGGTAACAGGCCGTTTGTATCCACCTGCTCGCAAAGCACGGGCAGTCGCTTGGCAGCCGCCGCAACCATGCGCGGCAAGAAGAAGCAGGGGAACTCGTCGGTGACTACCACGCAGGCATGATCCGCGAGGGCTTCGAGCAGGCCATGCCCAGCCCCTTGCTTCGGTTCAACGTACGGATAGTAGAGGGCCTTACTGCCGCCGAGTGCCTCTTGATTGGCGGCCATGCCTTGCAGGATGAAGCGGTGCAACCGATCGCTGGCCCACGGATATCCGTAGCGCAATGCTTCGAGAATCACGAGCGGCTTCTTGAGCTCGCGGGCATGGTCGACCGCTCGATCGAGCGCGAAGTTCCAACGCGTGCGCCGATTGGCAATCATCCAGTAAAGGACGTAATCACCGTCGGAATTCACCGCTTGATCATTGGCCGTGCGGATACGAATCTCGGGAACGCCTTGCATCAAGTTTCCAGTTCTACTTCATGTTCGCTGGCCGCAACCGGCGATCAATTCAGTCGCCAGATGGCAAAGTTCAAGGCCGTCGCGAACGACACCCACGCCCAATAGGGAGCGATCAAAACCCCGGCCGCGCGATTTACGCGCAAAAACGAAAAGTAGGTAGCTGCAATCGCCAGCCACAGCACGACGATCTCGCCAACGGCCGCGCCCGGCGACTGAAACGCAAAGAACAAGGCAGACCACAGCACGTTCAGCACGAGTTGCACTACGTACAGGCCGAGCGGCAACCGGACCGGCTGCGAGCGTCGTGACAGCCAGACCAGCCATGCGGCAACGGCCATCATCGTGTAGAGCAGTGTCCAGACAGGACCGAAGATCCAGTCCGGCGGATTCCAACTCGGCTTCGCAAGGCCCGGATACCAGGTTGCCAGGCTCTTGCTTGTCAGCCAGCCGCCGATGCCTGCCGCCGTAAAGCTTACGGCCAAAGACACGCCCAGCGCGCCCCATTCGATGAAAGTTTTCTTCGCCCGCGGTCCCGACCATCGAGGCGTCGAATTGCTTGCCGGCTGGGATCGGCCAGGGTTAGGCGAACTTGAAAATACGATGTGTGTCATGGTTCTCGCAGTCGAAAGGTCTGTTGCCCGTACCTGTGCCCCGAATTGCCGGATTGCCTGCGATTTGCAGGGCCGCGAATTGCGTGCCATCCGCCACTGGACACCTGCACACACCTAAGGCAAGATTGTCCAAATCGTTACCTCGATTTCTTCATGTCTCGCGGGGCCACGGCAGGCCCTGGCTGGCATGTTTTCGCACCCTATTGTTTCGCCCGCCGGCGGATTCTTGATCCGTGCGGCTACAGAGGAGAACCGTTCGATGTCGCAGCCCCTTAACAAGTTCAGCTCTCGAATCACGCAGCCCCGCAGCCAGGGGGCGAGCCAGGCCATGCTCTACGGCACCGGGCTGACCGAGGCCGACATGCAAAAGGCCCAGGTCGGCATCGCCAGTGTGTGGTACGAGGGAAACACCTGCAACATGCATCTGAACGACCTGGCGGCTCGCGTTAAGGAAGGGGTCGTCGGGGCCGGCTTAGTCGGCATGCGGTTCAACACCATCGGCGTCAGCGACGGCATCTCGATGGGAACCGAAGGGATGTCCTACTCGCTGCAATCGCGAGATTTGATTGCCGACTCGATCGAAACCGTGATGGGGGCCCAGTGGTACGACGCCTTGGTCACGCTTCCCGGGTGCGATAAGAACATGCCAGGCTGCTTGATGGCGATGGGGCGTGTGAATCGCCCGGCGCTGATGGTTTACGGAGGTACGATTCGCGCCGGGCATTGGGACAAGGAGGCGCTCGACATCGTTTCCGCGTTTCAATGCTACGGGCAATACTTGAGCGGTTCGATCGATGACGCCAACCGGCAGCAGATTGTCCGGCATGCTTGTCCAGGCGCCGGCGCCTGTGGCGGAATGTACACGGCCAACACCATGGCCTCGGCGATCGAAGCGCTCGGCATGAGCTTGCCCTACAGTTCGTCGATTCCGGCTGAGGATCCGGCCAAGCTCGACGAATGCCTTCGGGCAGGGGCCGCGGCCCTGCTGCTGCTGGAGCGGGACCTCAAGCCGCGCGACATCATGACGCGCAAGGCCTTTGAGAACGCGATGGTCGTAGTGATGGCGCTCGGCGGATCAACCAACGCTGTCTTGCATCTGATCGCGATGGCACGAGCGGTGGATGTGCCGCTGTCGCTCGATGACTTCCAGCGTGTGAGCAACCGCGTTCCTTACATCGCTGACCTGAAACCGAGTGGACGCTTCGTCCAGGAAGATTTGCACGCCATCGGTGGCACGCCGGCCGTAATGAAATATCTGCTCGAAAAAGGCTTGCTCGACGGCGATTGCATGACCGTCACTGGTCGCACGCTGGGTGAAAACTTGAGCAATCTGCCAGGCCTGAAGGCTGGGCAACAGATCGTGCAAACGATCGAAAATCCGATCAAGAAAACCGGTCACATTCAGATTCTTCGCGGCAATCTGGCGCCTGAGGGGGCCGTGGCCAAGATTACGGGCAAGGAAGGGCAGGTCTTTACCGGCCCGGCCAAGGTCTACGACGGCGAAGAGGACATGCTGCACGCCTTGGAACGGAAAGAGATCGTGAAAGGTGACGTGATCGTGATCCGCTTCGAAGGGCCCAAGGGAGGGCCCGGCATGCCCGAGATGCTGACCCCGACCTCGGCGATTATGGGGGCTGGACTCGGCAAGGACGTGGCACTGATCACCGACGGGCGGTTCTCGGGCGGATCGCACGGATTTATTGTCGGTCACGTCACGCCCGAGGCGCAAGAGGGGGGCCCGATCGGCCTGTTGAAAACCGGCGACGTTATCACGCTCGACGCCGAGAACAACAAGATTTCGGTCGCTCTCGATGAGAAGGAACTGGCCACCCGCCGTGCCGCCTGGAAGAAGCCGGCTTACAAAGCAACGCGCGGCACGCTTTACAAGTACATCAAGAACGTGAAGAGCGCGAGCGAAGGATGCGTAACGGACGAGTAGACGTCGACTCACGTCCGTTGCCGCAGTGCTTCGTAGAATAACACGGCGGCCGTGGCCGATACGTTCAGGCTGTCGGCCACGCCCAGCATCGGCAATCGTACGGCAATGACATCCGCCGCGTGCCACGCTGTTGACAGACCGTGCGCTTCGCTTCCCAAGATGATCGCCGTTGCTGTTCGATAATCGACCTGCGTGTAGTCACGATTCGCGTCAACTCGTGCTGCGATCATGGCTAGCTTGTGCGCGCGCAAAAATTGCAGCACATCGGCCGCAGGTGCCACGGCCACAGGCATCGTAAAGACGGTTCCCAAGCTCGCGCGAATCACGTTTGGATTAAAAAGGTCTGTACCCCCATCGGCGACGATTACGGCCGACAGTCCGGCCGCGTCGGCGCTGCGGAGGACCGCTCCCAGGTTGCCAGGCTTTTCGCAGCCCTCGATGACGCCGATCAACGGGATATCTGGCAGCTTTAAGCGATTGAGCGATGCATCCGGCGTTTCGGCGACCGCGACCAAGCCCGTCGACCTTTCGCCATAAGCCACACGCTGAAACACGTGAGGCGCGACTGCGATCGATACTGCTTCGGTTGCGGCCAGACGGGCAAGCAGCGCGGCGCTACCCTTGTCGGCAGTGTTTTCCAGGCAATGAAAAACTTCGACGGCCCTTACGCCGGCATCCAAGGCTCGGGCTAGCTCGCGTTCGCCATCGATCAGGATCCGCTGCTGCCGGTCACGTTCGCGCCGCTCGCGCAGGCCGGCGGCCGCCTGGACGCGTGGATTGCGAACGCTTGTAATCGTCGTATCGGACAAGGGTATCAGCCTCTCGCCACAGCCTTGGCAATGGCCTTGTTCATCGCCCGACACATCGCCGGGCCCGACTCGGCCGTGAACGGGAATTGGTTGCAGTATTTGGGGGATTGGAAAGCAGCGTAGGTCCGCCGCTCGACGTCATAGGCATCCGGCATGTACCCGATGCGGCCGTTGGCATAGCAAGCGATCATCAACTCGCAGGCTGCGGACTTCTCACGTACATCGAGTGCGAGAGACGTAAAGAATTCCGACGAATTCGCCACGATCGCAAAATCGCTAATGCTGATCGCCTGGACCTCGGTTTCGACGAATTCCGGTCGAGTTTCATAATCTGCGAGCATCTGGCCAGTCCATTCGACGTTGAAGCGGGCCATTGCCCGGACCGCCTTTGCCTCATCACCGCCGTGCCGGGCAATCATATCGTCTGGCCGGTTCGTCATGACACGACCCATTCCTTCGCGCCACCCGGTCGTGTCGCCCGTGGCCAGGCGATGCTCGGCTTCCTGACGGTCGGCGTTGATCTCCTCGCGCGTCCAGCGGCGCGTGGGAATTTGGGCGATCATGGCCACCGCCGAGGTACGCGGATCGACTAGCGGTTGCGAACTTGGCTGGCATTCAATCGCGGCCGCGGCGATTCGCTCGGCCGGCTCATGGCAACGCTCGGGCGTCGAGAACGCGGCCTGAAAGTTCACGTCGCCGCAGGCTCCCTGAATGTACATCGCCGTGACGCCGGGAATCGCTCGCTCGATCCGCTCGCAAATTTCCCCAGGCACATCGCGCGTGACGTCGAAGGGGCGAAGGATCGTATGCACACAGGGGTGGGCCTGAAAATTCACAACCATCGCCAGCGGATTGCCATCGTCGCGATCGACTCGCAGGGTCGTGAGCCGCGTATCGACAGGTCCAGCCTCGCGTGTGCGATTGTAAGCCAGGTCAGCAACGTCAGTATGTGCTGTCGCGAAGTGTGCCGGAACGCGATTGTGCCAAGCGCAGATGGCGGCGCTGGCAGCCTGCCGGCTCGCAAAATCTTCGTACACCGGGTCACATTCGCCAACGCCACGCAGTCCGCCTGTGGCCGGAGCGTTGTGGCTGTGCGAACAGGTGAGCAGAATCGCTTCGGCCGGAATTCCAGTCGCGGCGTGAATTCGTTCGCGCGTGGCCCGCGCAAAGCGATCGTCGATCACCATTAAATCAAGAGCGACGATCGCCACGGCTTGATGACCATCCTCGACGACCAGGGCCGTGGCGTGCAATTCGTCGTGGATGCGCTGCCAGCGACGCTCGATGTAATAGCCCCAGCCGGTCAGTTCAACGCCCCAAAAAGGCGTGATCGTCGTACGGGCGACGCCGGCGGTGAGGGACATTCGGAGTTCGCTTCAATGAGATTGGGGATACGGAAGAGCGGGTCAAGAAAATCCAATATAATCGAACCGCAACCGATTGCGTTCCTGCCTGCTGTCGCTGCCCTCTACCGCTCCACCTGCAACCTTCCTGCCATGAAAATCACGCACGTTGAGACATTTCCGGTACGAATTCCGTTGAAGCCCGAACGGCGGATGATTTCGGCGTTGGGACGGCACGAAGTGTCGGAATTCCTGATTGTCCGCCTCGGGACAGACCGTGGCATTGAAGGGGTGGGCGAAGCCACCGTCACGCCGCGCTGGAGTGGCGAAACGGTTTGGGGTGCCCAGGCTTTGGTGGATCGCATTCTCGCACCGGCGGTCATCGGTTGTGATCCGGCTGAGCTAACGGAAATCGAGCGGCGCATGGACCAGGCCTGCGCGCATAACTGGTTTGCGAAATCCGCGATCGAGATGGCGTGCTGGGACATTCAAGGGTGGGCTGCGGAGATGCCCGTCTATGAGTTGCTAGGCGGAGCGTGTCGGCCGCTGACGATTCGCAGCCGGTTTTCCATGGGAGCCTACGAGCCAGAACGCGCCGTGAGGCGGACGCACGAGCTACTCGCGGCCGGTTTCACCACGATCAAAGTAAAGGTGGGCGGAAATCCGGCGGACGACATCGCCCGGGTTCGTGCTGTGCGCGAGGCGGCCGGCCCAATGACGGCGCTTGTGATCGATGCCAATTGCGGCTGGGATGCCGACACTGCTATCGAGGCGATCCGCGCACTTGACGATTGCAACTTGTCGCTCGTCGAGCAGCCGACGCCCGACGGTGATTACGCGGCTCTTGCGCGGGTCCGGCAGGCGATCCGGCCGCCTGTGATGGCCGACGACATCTGCTTTAACTTCATGCACGCGCAAGAGCTGGTGCGAAATCATTGCTGCGACGTGATCAGCGTTTATCCCGGCAAGAACGCTGGCATCGGCAAGGCGCGGCGGGTTGCCGATTTCGCCGCCGCCCACGGGCTGTCGGCCTCGATCGGGTCGAATCTGGAATGGGATATCGGCGCGGCGGCGATGGGGCATCTGGTTGTGGCCTGCTCTGCTATTAATGTGGAGAAGTACCCCGGTGACCTGCTGGGGCCCGACTATCATGAATTCTCGATCGCGCGCGAACCGCTCGTGATCGATGGCCCCTGCCTGACTGTCCCCAGCCGTCCCGGCCTGGGAATTGACGTCGATTGGGAAATCGTCCGGGGGAATCGCTGTCGATAATGAAAACTTAATAGTTCCAGGGTAAGTTAGCGGCCGAAACTGAGCGACGCCGCACACGGCTCGACGCCCTGGGTCCGTTCCGTTTATAGTCGTGGAACGCAAATCACACGGTGCCAACGCACGCTCCCGGAAAAAGGTGGCCACCATAATGTCGCACTTTGATCGACGCCGCTTTCTGCAAACCGGCTCTTTGATATTGGCCGGCGGCTATGCCCATTCCCTATTTGGTGACGAAGTCACGGCGACGCCGACCTTTGCCGAGAAACCTACGTTCGAGCCAAAGGCCCTGTTCCTAACCTGGCAGCGCGATCCGACGACCACGATGACGGTGCAATGGATCGGCACCGAGCAGGAAGCCGCGGATCGGCCGATCTGGTACGTGGAGGCAGGCACCAAGGAATGGCGTAAGAAGGCGAGCGCGACAAAGCCGTATCCGTTGACCGACAAATCGGTGGTCCGTACCGAATTGGCCAACTTGAAGCCCGACACGGAATACATATTCCGCGTGGGACTCGACTCGGCCGAACATCGTTTCCGCACGATGCCGGCCAAGGCCACTAACCCTATCCATTTCGTTTCCGGAGGGGACGCGGGCGTTGGTTCGCATCCGGTGCAGACGAATCGGGTTGCCGCTTCGCAGGCGCCGCAGTTCGTCGTGATCGGCGGTGATCTGGCCTACGAGAACGGAAAAAGCGCCGAGACGTTCATGGCGTTCCTGATGAACTACTCTCGCGATTTGCGCGTCGAGAATCGTCTGATTCCGATGCTGGGCTGTATCGGCAATCACGAGGTCGACGGCGCTTATGGGAAAACGCGCAAAGAGGCTCCCTTCTTTTATTCGATTTTCGACGGGCTATTTCCTGATACCGGATTCGCGTCGCTCGATTTCGGCGACTACATGTCGCTAGTCTTGCTCGACACGAATCACACCACGCCGATCGAGGGTGCGCAAACCGATTGGCTGGCCAAGACGTTGAAGGAGCGCGAGGAATGCCCGACGGTGTTCGTCTTCAATCACGTGCCGGCCTATCCGTCGTTCCGGCCGATGAATCTGAATATACCTGGTGACCCGGGAACGGGAGCCGGCAACCGAAAGCACTGGTGCCCACTGTTCGAGCGTTATAACGTCGACGCGGTCTTCGAACATCACGACCATACGTACAAGCGCACGCATCCGCTCTTGGATGGTCATACGAACAAGAATGGCATCGTCTATCTTGGCGACGGCTCGTGGGGCAAGATTCGTCGTCCGGCCAAGCCTGAAGGTCGACCCTATCTGGCGGTGACCGACGAGGCGTTTCATCTTTCGGTGCATCGCATCGAAGGGGAAGACCGCTTTCACGTCGCGCTCTCCGAGACCGGCAAGATCGTCGATGTTTGCTCGACTAAGAAGCGCGCCCGCAACGGCAATCGCAGCTAGCGCGATCGACCGTCCCACTGCTGCCATCGCAGACTCGGTAGCCGGTAGAGAACGTGCCGGCATAGCGCGTGCCCGGCATCGAGCTTGGGATGGTCGAAATCGTCCGCCGGCGAGCGCGTCATTCCGGTCCGCTCCATGACGCGGCGCGAGCGCTGATTGGCGACGGCCGTCATGGAAACGATTTCGTCGAGACCCCGCTCGCCAAAGCCGTAATAGAACGCCGCCCTGGCGCCTTCGCTGGCATACCCCTGTCCCCAATGTTCGGCTGCCAACCGCCATCCGATTTCGACGAATGGCGAGAAGTGCGTCTGAAATTCAGGGATCCAGAGCCCCACGAAGCCGATAAACGGGGCGACGCCGGGTAGCTCGACTGCCCACAGGCCGAGTCCATGGCGCGCAAAATGTGCCTGGATCCGGTCGATCATGGCGTCGCTCTCGACGCGATCCAGCGTCTTGGGAAAGTACTCCATCACGCGCGGATCTGCGTTCAGAGCAGCAAACGGCGCACGATCACTATCGCGCCACGGGCGCAGCACCAATCGCGCTGTGGTTAGCGTTGCCATTTGCATACGCCCGCTTTCCATGAGGGAAGTGGGCAAGGTAAGGAACACTGCGATCGCGCGATGCTCGCACCACCGACGGCAATCAAGCTACTTTGGAGCCAGGATGCAGGTGATGCGGCGCCCTTGCTGGCTGGGGGGCGATTCGACCTTGCCGATATCTTCCAGGCTGGTTAACACTTGCTTGATGACGCGCTGTCCTTCTTCGACGTGCGCCAATTCGCGGCCACGGAAAACGACCGACACGATCACCTTGTCCTTGTGCGCCAGAAACTCGCGGGCGCGGTGCACCTTGACCTCGATATCGTGATCGCCCGTCTTCGGACGAACGCGGATCTCTTTGATCTTGCTGTGGTGCGCCTGACTTTTGTGCTGCCGCTTCTTCTGTTGGTACTTGAACTTACCAAAGTCCATGATGCGGCAGACAGGAGGCCGTTCATTGGGAGCAACTTCGACCAGGTCCAATCCTGCCTCGCGCGCTGTTGTCAGCGCCTGCTCGGTGGGAATGATCCCTAGTTGCTCTCCTTCGGCCGAGATTACCCGCACGGGTGTGATGCGGATCTGTTCGTTCACCCGTTGTGACTTGTCGATCGCTGAAGCCCTTTCTTCGAAACAATGAAATGCAAGCGCCGCCACCCGGGAAGGGGTGTCTGAATGCTAGTATCTCGCACGTTATGGCAGGCAGTCAACAGCGGTCCGCCTAAGTTCGCGCCGGCCGAAGCCCTGACGGCAAACCGTCGGTCGTTATTGGCCGCTGTTTTCGCCTACCAAAGGATAGATTATTAGCGGCATGCCAGGGGACCACAGATTTAATACTCGTTGGCTCCCCCGCGTTCTCCCAGTCCGGCCGTTGTTTTCACAACCTGACGAATCGTTTTTTCCGCCACTTCCTGGCGGAATTTGTCGATCGCGGCCGCCAGCGGCATCGCTCCCAGGTCCCCTGTCAGTCGGTCGCGGACCGAGACGGTTCCCTCGGCCGCATCCCGTTCGCCGACCACCAGCATGTAGGGAATCAGCTTCAATTGGGCGTCGCGAATTTTGGCACCCAACTTTTCGGCTCGGTAGTCCCCGGTAACCCGCAATGACCCCTGGCGCAACTGGCTCTCCACATCGCGACCGTACTCTTCGGCTTTCTGAGTTACCGTCAGCACGCGGATTTGTTCCGGCGCGAGCCATAACGGGAACGCACCGGCAAAGTGCTCGATCAACACGCCGATAAATCGTTCCATCGAGCCCAACGGAGCGCGATGAATCATGACCGGGCGGTGCGGCTTGTTGTCCGGTCCAATGTATTCCAGGCCGAAACGCTCTTCGCTCGGCAGGTTGTAATCGAGCTGCACGGTTCCCAATTGCCACTCGCGGCCGATGCAGTCGGTTACAACGAAATCGACCTTCGGTCCGTAAAACGCTGCTTCACCCAACTCCGGCGTGCAGCCGGGCAGGTTCATGTCGCGGGCCACGCGCTCGATGGCGGCCTCGGCCTTGGCCCAGCTTTCGGGCTGACCGACATACTTGTCGCTGGCCGGATCGCGGAAACCGAGCCGCACCCGGTAGTCGTCCAAGCCTAACGTTTTCAGGACGAATTGCGCCATTTCGATGCACTGACGAAACTCGTCGCCGACCTGTTCCTCGGTGCAAAAGATGTGCGCGTCGTCCTGCGTGAATCCGCGAACACGAGTCATGCCCCCCAACTCGCCTGACTTTTCGTAACGATAGACCGTCCCGAATTCCGCCAACCGCACCGGCAACTCGCGATAGCTGCGCGGCTTCGACTTGTAGATCATGATGTGGTGCGGGCAGTTCATCGGCTTCAGCAGATAACGTTCGCCCTCTTCCATCTCGATCGGCTTGAACTGACTGTCTGCGTAGTAGGGATAATGGCCTGAAATCTGGTACAGCTCGACCCGGCCGATATTCGGTGTATATACGGGGTCATATCCGCGCTTGATCAGTTCGTCGCGGACGAACGATTCCAACTGGCCGCGCACAACCGCGCCGCGCGGCAGCCACAGAACCAATCCCTGCCCAACGATGGGATTCACCGTGAACAGTTCGAGATGCTTGCCGAGCACGCGGTGATCGCGGCGTTTGGCCTCTTCAACCTGGGCTAGGTAAGCGTCGAGCTCTTCCTTCGAGAACCAGGCGGTGCCATAGAGACGCTGCAACTGCTGGTTGTTCGAGTCCCCTTTCCAATAGGCGCCGGCGACGCTGAGCAGTTTGAAAGCGCCAATGGCGCCGGCGCTGGGGATGTGTCGACCGCGACAGAGATCGAGAAACTCCCCCTGCCGGTAAAACGACAGCTCGGCCTGATCGGCCAGGCCGGTTTCGATGTGCTCGACCTTTAGGACCTGCGCCAGGTCGCGGCAGATCTTAATTGCTTCGGCACGAGGCACTTCCAGGCGTTCGAATTCTTCGTCCTGCTTGAGGATCTTGGCCATCTCGGCCTCGATCTTCGGGAAGTCCTCTTCACTCAACTTGTGCGGCAGGTCGAAGTCGTAATAAAAGCCGTTTTCGATCGTTGGTCCGAACGCCAATTGCACCCCTTCGAACAGTCGCATCACGGCCCGGGCCATGACGTGGGCGCATGAGTGACGCATGATGCGCAAGGCCTCGGGGTCCTTGCGCGTCAGCAGCTTGAGCGTTACTTCGCCCTCGACGGGCAACGGGCTGACCGTATCGACCACCTGGTCGTCGACCTCGGCCGCTAGCGTGGCTTTGGCCAGCCGCGGTCCAATTTCTGCGGCCACGTCGATGGGACGCACGGGCCGGGTATATTCGCGAACGCTGCCGTCGGGGAGCTTGACCTTTAGCATTACTGTCTCACTGGCCGGCCAGCGGCCGTATAGATGCCCGGATCGCGAAGGATCGGAAGATCGACCGAGAGCAGGGCCGGCAAATCGCCAAGCCTGCCACGGCCCAGAATTGATCGCTGCGCGGAATCGCGAACGAGTCGCTGGCGAAGGCCGTCGGGGTGCGAACGCTGTGCGTGTCGGGACGTCGATACAGGGGACGTCACAGTTTGCGACCGCACGACAATGACCGCAAAGTATAGGGCCCTACCGCTAGGGAGCAAGACAGATCGGCCGGCGCCCAGGTTCAGGGTGGGGGCGACCCTTGACGCGAGCCACGTTGTGCGTCAGATTTGGCAATGCCTTGTTGGCAAAAGTGCCGATAAGAGGCCGAGGCTCTGCGGCTATAAATGGTAGGGGTCGTTGCGGCAATGCGCTGGGAATATCGCAGGCTGGCGTCTGTCGATTACTTGGCACGCTGACAGTCCGGCCGGGACCGATGCCCGGTGGGATATGAAGGCTAATTTGGTAGAATGGAAGATCGCTCCGACCCGGGGCGGACAAAATACCCGGGCGATTAGCTCAGTTGGTTAGAGCACTAGCTCGACAAGCTAGGGGTCACAAGTTCGAGTCTTGTATCGCCCACTCGAAACGGCCCGTTGACACCAGTTGTCAGCGGGCCGTTTTCTTTTTGATGAGGCTGATGCTTTGATGCGGTTGGCAGTGCCGTCCGCTGTCGAAGTGCAATCGGTGTGACGGTTGGACTTCTGGTGTTTCGCGACGATCGTCGTCGTTGCTGTCCAGATCGCGGTCATTCTTATTCCTGAAAGTGCATGGGAGCCGACCCGATCGTTGCGTTCTCCGGTCGGATCGACGGGCGTGGCGGCATTGTGGCAATCGAAGCCTTCTTCTGTCACCTCGTCGCCGGGCTCGACGCGCAGCAGGCCAACATCCAGTCGCGTATTGCGATCGATCGCAAACCGTAAGGTCCCGGCGACTTTCAACACGCGGATCACGCTTTCGGACGCGACGTCGTACACAACTTCGTGCCCTTGCTTGACCAGCACACGGTCGCCGTTCGTGGGCGTACGGCCACTTTCCCAAACCGCGGGGTCGGACCAATTGCCACTTTTCGCGGAATACACAACGGCTGCCGGGGTCGCATCGGTTTCGGCCGCCAACAGCATCTGGCGGCTTGCGAGGATGATCAACGCCCTATCGATGCCGCTCGGATGAATGACTTTACGACGCAGCATAACGAGGTCATAGAGTGGCTTTCAGCGGCTGGACGCTCGGTGTTTGTACTGATTTCGAAGGCCTAGATTCAACCGCGAAATCTGTTGTCGACGCGGGCGAGAAGGTAGCATCCTCGCAAGCACGCCGAAGGCATCTGTTTTAACAGCGCGAGTCGTGGGGTGCATTCGGCTGGCGGATCGCAGGCCTCGCGAGAGGTCATGCTGGCGAGAGAAGTCATCGAACAAGTTCCGAACGGCGAAAGGCCCACGGCAATGAGCAATCATTGTGCTCGCGGTTTGTTGACCAAGCCAAACTTGCTCACTTTGATATAATTTGCCGAGCAGTGAGAGACGTTGCCGCCCAAGGAAGAACAACTCGATGTCCCAAATCGACGAAACAGCATTTCCGCGACTGACAACTGCCGAGATGGCGCTGGTCAAGGAACTGGCAACTGCTTGCGATTTTCGCGACGGCGAAGTGATCTTTCGTGCCGGTAAAGCGTCTATCGATCTCTATATCGTCGAGTCCGGACAAATCGAGATTCAAAACCCTACGGATGATCATCGATTGATCATCGCTCACGATCCCGGGCAGTTCTCGGGTGACATCGATTTGCTGACGGGCCGACCTGTCATCGTGACGGCCGTCGCTCGGGGTGCCACGCGTCTCTGGTGCGTGCCGCATGACCAGCTGAGACCGCTTTTGAATCGTGTGCCAAGCTTCGGTGAAAAGCTGATCACGGCGTTCACTCGTCGCCGGGAAATGCTTTCGCAATTGGGCACGTTGGGAATGCGCGTTGTCGGTCCTGGGAGATGCCTGGATACCAGCACGGTTCGTGAATTCCTCTACAAGAACTTCGTTGCCTTCACGTGGTTCGATACGGAAACCGAGGCCGGCAAGCGTATTTTTGCCGAGCTGGGATCGCCGAAAAAAACTCCCGTGATCCAATGCACCAGTGGGCGGGTTCTAGTACATCCTTCTTTGCAAGAGTTAGGGGTCGAGGCCGGCGTCTGGAAACCATGCCCTTCGCAGGATGTCGACTTTGGAATTATCGGGGCCGGCCCGGCCGGCATTGCCGCGGCCGTCTATGCGTCGTCCGAAGGACTTTCGACGCTGATGCTGGATAAGCTGGGGCCCGGCGGTCAGGCGGGCGGGTCGTCGCGTATCGAAAACTTCATCGGCTTTCCGGCAGGACTGAGCGGCGCCGACCTCGCGATGCGCGGCGTGCTGCAAATGCTCAAATTTGGAGCGCGCATCGTTGCGCCAGTCAACGTCGAAACGCTGATTCCAGCGAGAACTGTCGACGATCTCCATTCACTGCAATTGGATTGCGGTGCAGTCATTCGATGTCGCGTGCTGCTTCTCGCCTTAGGTGTCCGATGGCGAAAGCTACAGGCCGTTGGAGCGGATCGCTTTATCGGGGCCGGCATCTATTATGCCTGTACGACGGTCGAAGCCGAACTTTACGACCGAGAAGAGGTCGCCGTTGTCGGTGGCGGCAATTCGGCGGGGCAGGCCGTGATGTTCCTGGCCGAATGCTGTCCCTCGCGCCAGGTGCGCTTGCTGATCCGCCGAAAATTGGAACTCGGCATGTCGACGTATTTGTGCGAACGGATCCGGGCTACCAAGAATATTGTCATTCACGAACAAACCGAGATCGAGGCGGTCGAGGGCGACCGTGGGATGAAGTCCATTGTGTTGCATGATAAGGCAAGTCAAACGTCACACCGAGTTGCCTGTTCGGCGGTCTTCGTGTTCATAGGTGCCGAGCCAGCGGCGGAATGGTTGCCCAAGGAGATTGCTCGCGATGCCGATGGCTATCTATTGACAGGTACCGATGTCGTTCGGTCCGGACTGTGGCCGCGCAGCGATCGCGATCCATGTCCATTGGAGACTACCGTGCCCGGCATCTTGGCTGCCGGAGATATTCGCTCGGGGTCGACCAAGCGGGTAGGATTCGCCGTGGGCGATGGTTCGCTGGCCGTCACTTGCGCCCATCGATTGCTGTCGATCACGCGTTAAAGTTGTCCTCGATTGGGTTAGAGTGCGACACGAGGCGCGGTGTCAGACGACTTGACGCGACCGTGAACGCAAATCGTCACGCCAGACGTGAATTACCTGCCTCAGTCACGCAAGTACGACTCCGCGCGCCGCGGCACTGGCAATTCGACTTCATCCACATAGCACCAGGCCCACCGTTCGCCCGGTTCAAACGATGCGACTACGGGATGGCTTGTGTGATGGAAATGCTTCGTAGCGTGTTGTCCCGGTGAACTATCGCAGCAGCCAACGTGTCCGCAGCTCAGGCAAAGCCGAAGGTGCACCCAACTGGTTCCCAATAGCAAGCACTCTTCACAGCCGTCTGCGCGCGGGGCGACGGGATTGAGTTCGGCTAAATGCTGACACTTCATGGTCGGCCTCGAATTCGAGAGGTTTGTAGAACGAATAGCACCCAATTAGTGATATCTTCCTTCGACGAGCTACTGGATTCGTAATTCTAACGAAGCTGACCCCTCGCCCGATCACATTTCGCGCCGTTTCTTTTTGCCTCGGTCGAGGGCACAATAGTCCCTCGGCCCGAGACTGCCGCCTTCCTGTTGGTATGGCTCGACGGTGGACGAGGCCATCTCGTAATTCATCCGGCGGAACCGAGCGAACCCGTGGAAGCGACCGTCGGCAATTCCGAACCTGGTGACGCGCGGCCTTCGCGCCGCGCCGTGGTAATCGGTTTGCTCGTATTGTTTGTCGCCGCCGCGGTCGCGATCAATGTCTACACTTTTACTTCGCAGACGGCCGGTGATCGCGATCCGTTCATTTACGCCCAAGTGGGTAAAGACGTCCTGGCCGGGAAACGCCTCTACAGCGAGACGTGGATCGATAAGCCGCCGCTAGGGCTGTTGATGTATGCGGTGCCGCAACTGTTCGTGCCGCGCTCGTACAAGGCGATCGTGGTTTTCGGCGCCGTGATCCTGGTCGCGCAGGGCGTGTTATTCGCCTGCGCCTTTCGGCGTTCGCTCGCCGCTGCGGCTGCTGCGGCTCTGTTCGTCATGTTTTATCCCTTGGAGCTGGGGACGTTTACCTGGCCGTCGACTGAGCATTTCGCCAACCTGTTCGTTACCGGCAATCTCGTGATTGCGCTGGCTATCACGAGGGCGAGAACCTTTTCGACCATGCAATGCCTGGCGGCGGGGGCGCTGGCGATCGCCGCCTTTCACGTCCGGCAAAATACCGTTCTCTGCGGCTTGCTTCCCGTCCTCGCGGTATGTCTTAGCGATCGTTCGTGGCGCGAGCGCTGGCGTGCCGGCTGTCTGATGATTGCCGGCGGACTGATCGTGTGGGCAATGATCGTCGTTGCGATGGCGATCGTGGGGGACCTGCCCGGCTACTGGTGGATCATGTTTGTTCATCCGAGGATTTTTGCCTCGCTGGGAAGCGCAGCCGAGTTGCTTGATCTCGCCCGTTATTTCGCCGGAACCTCGCTGGCGCTGTTTTGGGTGATCTTCGCGCTGCTGGCCGCCGAGCGGCGTTATCTGCCCCTTGTTGCCGGGTCGGCATTCATCGGCCCGGTCGGCTGCCTGCTTACCTTTCACGACCATCCCCACTACCTGGTCAACGCGCTTCCTTACGTGGCGTTGCTGATCGGTTTAGGGACGCAGAGATTGGCAAAACTGGGGCCGGGCTTTCCTTGGTTCTCGGTGGCAGCGATCGGCATCAGCTTGCTGCCATCGGTCAGCGGCCGATTGAGAATCGTGGCGGCCGAACCGACGTATTTGCCCTTCGTGCAAATCGCTGCCGAGGTAGATCGTGTGGCGCCCGAGAATGGCACGCTGTGGGTTTGCGGTCCGCAACCGTCGGAGGCGATTCAATTCATTTCGCGGCTGCCGTCAGCGAATGTGTTTTGCTGGATCTTTCAGATGCGGGCGCCATGGAAGGAATTACTGCCGAAGCCGTGGGACGAGATCGCGAAAGAATACTCGCAGCATCCGCCGGACGTGATCGTCGTGCATCACGGGATCGAGCAGCAGGCGCACACGGCCGCTGGCCCTGTGAAGGAGGACGAATATCTGCAATTGCTACGCGCGCTCCTGGTCGAACAGCATTACACGCGGGCCGCTGAGAGCGAAGGATATTCGATCCTATTGCGCACGAACTAAGCCCGACGCGAATGAGATGATCGGGCGTCAGCGCGGACTGGCCGACAGACTATCGTCGATCAGGCCTAGCCCTAGCTAAGAGCCTATCCGAGTACCGAACCGTTTGGCTGCAAGCATCCGTAGTGCAGGTTGAGGAGACCATTCTCGATTTGCACGGAGGTGCCTGTGGGCGATCAATCGACGTCAAAGTTTCACCACATCCCCGACGCGCTGTG
>DASYDW010000146.1 GCA_036499395.1 Pirellulales bacterium | reverse complement strand
GGATACTTCGGCGGCAGGATGCTGCAAGCCGGCCGCGACATCACCTTTCTGGTGCGGCCGCGCCGTGCCTCGGAGCTTGCCGCCGCAGGCCTCGTGATCAAAAGCCCGAACGGCGACGTAACGCTGAAGAATCCGCCTGTCATCCAGGCCGACACCATCAAGGACAAGTTTGACGCGGTGCTGTTGAGCTGCAAGGCTTACGACCTCGACGATGCGGTCAAGTCGTTCGCGCCGGCGGTAGGCGAGAGGACCGCGATCATCCCGCTGCTCAACGGTATGCGTCATCTGGACGTTCTCGACAAAAAATTTGGCGTGAGCCACGTGCTCGGAGGGCTCTGCCTGACTGCGGTGACACTGAACGAGAAGCGCGAAGTGGTCCAGCTGGGCCCGGTGCAGTCGCTTGGTTTCGGCGAGCGCGACGGCAAAATGTCAGACCGGGTTCGCGCCATCGCGGACGTCGTCAGAAGCTGCAATTTCGACGGCGCGTCGAGCGAAACCATCCTGCAGGACATGTGGGAAAAATGGGTTTTCCTCGCATCGAACGCGGCCTCGACTAGCCTGATGCGCGCCCCGATCGGCATGATCCTGGCGGCGCCCGGCGGCAAGGACTTCCTGGTTGGCATTCTCGACGAATGCAGGGCGGTCGCGACCGCGGAGGGCTATCCGCCCCGCGCGCCTGCGCTGGAACGCGCGACAGGGATGTTGACCACGGAAGGCTCGCCGCTCACCGCATCGATGTTCCGCGACATTAAGGCGGGCCAACCGGTCGAAGCCGATCATGTGATTGGCGACCTGATTGCGCGCGCTGACACCGCAAAAGTTCCGGTGTCCCGGCTGCGCACGGCCTACACGCATCTGAAGGCCTACGAGCAAACGCGCGGTTGATCGCGCATACGGCGCGTACTTGGCAAGTCGTCGCCCTGCCCTCAGATCGGGGCACCCAAATATGCAGATCCCCGAACTTCGACAATCGCGATTTCAGGGCTGGTCCGTCGTTTGGGTCGCGTTTGTAATCGCGGTTTTCGGATGGGGTGTCGGATTTTATAGTCCGGGAGTGCTCTTGCTGACGTTGCACGCCTCCAAGGGCTGGCCGGTCGCAATGATCTCTAGCGCGATCACTGCGCACTTCCTGATCGGGGCAGCACTGATTGTGTACTTACCCGAAGCTCACAGATCAATTGGGTTGGCGCAGACAACGATCATCGGCGCGGTTCTCGCAGGTGCAGGGATCGTGGCCTGGTCAGTCGCGTCAGCTCCGTGGCAATTGTTCGTGGCGGCAGCAATCTCGGGGAGTGGTTGGGCAGCGACGAGCGGTGCGGCGATCAACGCGATGGTCGCTCCATGGTTCGATCGAGATCGACCAAAGGCCATCGGCTTGGCATTCAACGGCGCAAGCATCGGCGGCGTCATGTTTCCGCCCTTGCTTATTTTGCTGATCGCCAAGATTGGGGTTGAGGGGGCGGCGGTCGCGGTAGGTATCGCCATGCCGCTGGTCATAATACCTCTTTCGATTTTTTACCTGCGCCGTGATCCGAAAGGACTCGGTCTGGCGCCCGACGGACTGCTTATCGACAGCAAGCCCCACGTCGCTACCCCATTAACGCGTAGTCCTCGCAAAGACCTCATCAAGACCAAGGGTTTCATGACACTTTCAGTGGCCTTCGCGTTGGCCCTATTCGCTCAAGTCGGACTGCTAACGCACTTGCTGACCCGAATATCCCCATTGCTCGGCGAGAACGGGGCTGCCGCCTCAGTCAGTATGGTGACCACATCTGCTGTTTTGGGCCGCACTCTGCTAGGCTGGACGATCGGAGGCCGTGATCGCCGCCTGGCTGCATCCGCGAACTTTCTCCTCCAAAGCGTCGGCGTTGCATTGATGATCATCTCAGATGCGCCCACGGTTGTACTGGTTGGTTGCGTGCTGTTTGGTCTCGGCGTCGGTAACGTTGTTTCCCTTCCCCCGCTTATCGCGCAACATGAGTTTCGTGCGGCCGACGTCGGTACGGTCGTCGCGCTCGTGGTGGCGTTCAATCAAGCTGTCTTTGCGTTGGCTCCTGCTGTCCTCGGCGTGCTTCGGGACATTTCGACGAGCTACGTGGTGCCGTTCGCCTTGGCCGCGGCAATGCAAATCGTAGCCGCGTTGATTGTGCTCATAAGGCCTCCAAGAAGGTCGGCTAGTGAGTAGATCTTCGGACGAACCCAGCGGTGGAGCCAGTGCCTGCAATGGGTCAATCGCTACAGGGGGGACCCAGCGGCAAATCTGACCATGTCGGCTATGCCGCCAAAAGCGGAAGTAGATTCAGAGCTGGGTTCGCGATCAGCTATCGCGGCTTGATGGCTCCGCCCGAGACGTGATTCAAGCTCCGAAACCGGAGCCTCGAATCATGCGCTACGAACTCAGCGACTACGAATGGACCGCCATCAAACCGATGCTACCCAACAAGCCGCGCGGCGTTCGGCGGGTAAATGACCGTCGTGTGCTCAATGGCATCTTTTGGGTCCTCCGTTCAGGTGCGCCATCGCGCGACCTGCCAGAAGTCTATGGTCCCCGCACCACCTGTTACAATCGCTTCGTTCGGTGGCGGCGGGCTGGCGTCTGGGACCAGATCATGGATGCGTTGGCTGCCGGTCACGACGCGGCGGTGCAGATGATCGATACCTCCGTCGTGCGCGTGCATCAGCACGGAGCCTGTGTCGCGGACAACAATTACCAAGACATGGGTCGCTCGCGAGGAGGCCTGACGAGCAAGATTCACGCGGTCGTGGACACCAATGGCCTGCCGGTCCATCTCGCCCTCACGCCCGGCGAGGCGCATGATAACCGGCTGTGCTCAGTTCTCCTCAGCGCGTTGCTTCCCCAAACGATGTTGCTCGCAGATCGTGGCTACGACGCGGACTGGATCAGGGAGCTTGCTCGCCAACAAGGAGCATGGGCCAACATTCCACCGAAACGGAATCGCAAAGACCCGATCTGCTTCAGCCCGTATCTGTATCGCGCGCGCAACCTGATCGAACGGTTCTTCAACAAGATCAAGCAATGTCGGCGCGTCGCGACCCGATATGACAAACTCGCAGCCAACTATCTGGCGTTCGTCAAACTCGCGTCAATCCGAGTTTGGCTGCGCGCTAATGAGTCCACGCCCTAGTCACCACAGGTCCACCGGAACACCCGGCATTCCCGCACACGATGGTTTTAACGGCTTATTCCGTGCTCTCCCCGGCGACGAATTCGTCTTGTCACCGTCATTGGCAAATGAACGGCATGCCGGTGCCCCGGTCGGGCCGACTCTGCCTTCGCCAACTTGACACCAGCAACGGGTGCCAGGACCACACGGCTTCGCCGTCCGCAACAATCGCCGTTCGTCCGCGCGCTTCTTGATCGCTCACAGGCCTGATCGACCCGCCCTGCGATATCAGCCGCGCCCGACGCTGCCGCGTCCACCGCATCTCGCCCCGCGTCCGTGACGATCGCGATACGCCCCTCGAGTGGGACGAGACGGCGGGGTTTGTAGAGTTGATTTGGGTCACGCGGAAACAGAAATATTTTTGGAAATGGGGCTGGACGGGCAAATCAGTGGCTCGATCTGATCCAGCAGATTACGCAGCGTCATTCATAAGTCCCGCCGGACTCCTTGCGAGGGGCACCGGTGCGAATCTCGCGGTTGCCGGTGGTGGGGTCTTTCCGGCGTCGACCGCGTCGATCGATGTCCGCCGTTCGAGCCGCAGCTGGCATCACTTTGATACACGAGGACTTCAGCTTTTGACGAGAACGGACATCACGCCAAGGGCAATCTGGTTTGGATTGTCCTATTCGATTTGTGTCGACTCCCCGACCGAAGAGGCGCCTAGTGGGCAAATCGTTCGCCCCACTCGTCGCAGCCAGGCACGAAAAGCGCGTGAATCACTCATGCGTAACTGGCGTGCCT
>DASYDW010000145.1 GCA_036499395.1 Pirellulales bacterium | reverse complement strand
AGGCGCCGGTTGAGAAACTTCACGCCCGACGGGGAAAGGCCGAGGGCTTCGCTTTGCTCACGCGCGCTGGGCCACACGATCGGCCGCGCATCGCCCATCCAGTCTTGCGGCCTGGTCATGGCGAAGAAGTAGTCGATCGCGACCAAGACATTGCCACGAACGCCCATATAGCGCGCCGCGCCCTTGAAGGCGGCAAGCAGATTGCCGGGCTGGAGACCTTTGTCATCGAGCGCCGGCGGACGGCCATAGCGTTCACGAAAACTGTCGGCAACCGGCGAAACATGCCGCGGATGGGCAGGCAGTTCGCTGAAAGCACTTCCAAGCATGATGGTCACCCCTTTTGGAGTGCGCGAAGTCAACTTCTGGGAAAGCAAAGCTCCGCCTTGCGCTGAATCAGGTGCGCTTGACGATGGTGCTGTTGGGGTGTTTATTGCGTTATCTGACGACGCCGCGGACACCTACAGCCAAGGTTTCCCGAGAAATTTCAAAAAGCCTGGAGCGCCAACTCCGGGCTTTTTTATTGTCTTGTGCGCACCTATCTCCTCAATCGTTCATGGCCTCCTGAACGGCCGCTGTGGCGGGCCAGTGGCGCCGCAGCGGAATTTGGGAGGCCGACGCCCCTGCCGTTTGGCAACAGTTTTCCGATGCCCACCAAGGGTGAACATGGACGCGGCCGTCGGGCCGTCAGGTACCGGGGATCACGGCAGGCAAGGTTCGAGCGTCAGCGGAAATGCGGTTTCCACTTGATCGTTTGCGACCTCAGCGTCTATTTTGGGGGAAGTGATTCGTTGACTTGCCGGTCCGCGATTCCCAAACTAGACGTGCTATCCGTCGTGATTTTCAAAGGCCCGAGCTCCAACTCGGGCTTTTGTGTTTTAGGCCGTGTGCCGGTCGGCCGAACGTCCCTCCAATAACAAATGCTCGACCACCTGGCCGCGATTGCGCAGGCCGTGGCGCGATTTCTGGGCGTCGAGTTGCTCGACGCAGGATTGCGGCAGCACCAGAAGGATCTCGGTCATGCCGGCATCGCGCTGGCGCTGGCGCACCGCGCGCGATCGCTGGCGTTTGGCTTCTGGGGTTTCCGACGGATACACGCGGCGACTCGCTGCTAGTGGCGATGTCAAGCTGAGTGCGATTCTGGCGACAGAGTCGAGCCGACTCATGTGCCGTCCTTTCCGTCCGCCTGTTTTGCGAAGTCGGCCATCAGATCGGGAAGTTTCTTCGCCAAATAGTCGGCGAAGGCCGGCGCGTGCTTGCGGTCCACCGTCACGACCAGGCGGTGCGCGTTGCTAGCCACCTTGCCGATCTTGGCCCCCTCCCCGTCTTTCAGAACGTCCGTCTTGGACTTGGCCGGCGCGGGCTTCAGCGCCGACAGCACAGCACGGAAGCGGTCGTCGCTGTCTTGGGCCTGCGTCAGCGGGGCGGCGGCTGCTTTGCGTGCACTGTCGATTTGCTTGGCCGTCTTGAGCAATTCGGCCAATTCAATCCAACCCCGGCGTCCTGTGTTGGGAGCCGGGCCGATGGCCTCGATCAATTCTTCCGGAATGGTGTGGGCGACCGACAGCATGTTGGACAGATCGCTTTTGTAGATCGACAGCGCCGCCATGATGGTGGCGCGGCTAAACTGCCGGTTCTCCAAGCGACGGGCGAACTGCGCCTTCTCAATGTAGGACAGGTCTTTGCGGGCGTGGTTTTCCTGGCCCTGCGCCACCACCATTTCTTCGTCGGTGAGCTCGCGCACGATCGCGCGCACCGGCAGACCCAGGATGGAGACGGCGCGGACACGGCGATGACCGAAGGCCGTTTGGTAGCGTCCCGGAACGTCGGGGTGCGGGCGAACCAAAATCGGGCTGAGCTGCGTGCTTTCTCGGATCGCGTCGACCAAGTCGGACAATGCCGCGTCGGTGAGCGGCATGCGATCTGATACGAAGGACGGATCGATCAGCGTGGTATCGAGCTCAACAATGATTTGGCCGGACGCGAGCTTTTTCTCGATCTCTTCCGCATGCTTGCCGCGCTCGTTTAGCTTGCTCAGCGAGGCGCCGAACGCTCCCACCGGCTGGCCTTCTTTGCGGGGGGCCAGTGTCTCTAACCCCATGAGCGGCTTGCGCGCCACGCGCGGTTCGACCGGCACCGCAGGCGTTTCGCTCCCGGCGCCTTCTGCTGGCGTTTTGCCAAAGATCTGACGGCTCACGATGCCCTGCCCCAAGCGCCTTTGATGAGCGCCTCGATTTCGGAATTGACGTTGTTGACCGACTCCATCGCGCGGTCATAGGTGGATTTGGTGAGCGCGCTGCGTTCGATTTCGAAGATCGTCTGGTTGGTCAGCCCCGCGTCGGAAATCGCGGTGCTTTTGAGCATGGGGTGATTGAGGACGTGTTCGCCAAAGATGGAGCGCAAGAATGCGACCATCTGATTTTGCGGGCCGTCGCCGGGCTCATAACGGGTAACCAGATACTTCATCCAATCGTAGTCGGTGTCGGCGCCGGCATCGGCGACGGTGGCCAGCAGATCCCCTGTCATCTGCAGGAACTGGCTCATCGACATTACATCCAGCATTTGGGGATGGATGGTGATCAGGACGGAGCTGGCAGCGGTCAGCGCGGCGAGCGTCAGGTATCCGAGCTGCGGCGGGCAGTCGATCACCACGACGTCATAGTGATCCTGAATCTCGGCTAGGGATTGGCCGAGGCGCGCGAAGAACAGGGTATCGCCCTGCTCGCGCTGCATCAGCGCTTTGGGGGTGTCGTATTCGAACTCCTGAAGTTCGAGATTGCCCGGAATGAGATGCAGGCCTGGGATATAGGTTTCCCGCACGACCTCGGCAATCGGCCGGCGGTGTTCGTCGTAGCGGATCGCGCCCAACAAAGTTTCGTTTTCGCCGACATTCAACTCGGGTTGCTGGCCGAAGAGGGCTGTCAGGCTTGCTTGGGGGTCCAGATCGATCGCGAGGGTGCGATAGCCATGCAGGGCGAGAAATTGCGCGAGGTGGGCGGCCGTCGTTGTTTTGCCGCTGCCACCTTTGAAGTTCATGACCGTGATAACTTGCAGGTGCTCCCCTGCCCTGCGGTGCGGCACGTACCGGCGATCACTGCGGGCACCCTGGTCGAGCTGCAGACGAATGTCCGCAATGTCACCGACCGAATAGCTGCGGCGGTTGCCCTTCGTGGGCTGGCCGCGTTCGGCGCCCAACTGGCGCAGATAGCCTTCGGCGATGCCGAGTAGCTTGGCCGTCTCTGCCGAGTTGAAATTGCGAATCGTCTTTTCCGCCTCGGGGGGAAAAATTGTACGATGGTGCGCCTGCAGCTGACGCGACAGCGAGTCGCCGTGCGAGCGGATCAGCGTTTTCAGTTCGGACGGGCGATCCACAGGAGCCTGTTTCTGCGCCATTTCTCGAATGTTCCCCTTCAAACGCAAACTGCGCGAAAAACCGCAATTACGGCAAAAAGCCGCAGTTACGGTTTCCTACGATTCCGA
>DASYDW010000144.1 GCA_036499395.1 Pirellulales bacterium | reverse complement strand
AGGCGTGACGCCAATTGCCGCGGCAGTCGATGCCACCACGCTTGGTGCCACGTCCAGCGCCGCGGCGATCTTCGATGTTGAGACGAGAGTTGCCATGTTCATTCCTCCTTGAGCGGTGTTGGATCAGTCTGCCTGCAGCGCGTCACGAATGGCGCCCACGTCGCTTTCCCGATAATGGTTGCGACCGTTTACGACCAACAACGGCTTGATGCCAGCCGATTCGGCAGCGGCAACGACTTCTCCTGGTCCGCGCTGTAGCAGCACGCAGATTCGGCCTACGGTCAAGACGGCTGTGGTTTCGGTTGCCATGGTCGTGATTCTCGTGTCGTTCCGAATCGCTATTCCGCTGTGCGGAATTAAGAAATTAAAAATCTGCATCGCCGTTGGACGGCTCGAACACCCCGATCCATTTGTGGCCACACTCGAGGCAGTCGATGTTCCGCTGTACGACGCCCTCGCCGCTATTCGTCTTGCGGTGGAATTTCAGGCGCTGGGATCCGCACGAACAAATCGGCACGGCGTAAAACGATCGGGTGAGAGTGTTGCGGGCCGCTCGAGATCGCTTTTTTGCGGGCGGCGCGCGCAGCATCTGCAACGCTTCGCTCAGGACGTCGTAGATGACTTGTTTGTCGGGCTGAAGGGTCATGCTTGGTCTTCGCTGCTGGCGTTGCTCCGCAGGCCGTGCCACCTAACGCTTACATCTTCATGACAACCGGGATGCCGTCCTTGTGGACGCCGTTCGGGCCGAACTCTTGGTCGACCAGCTTCCGGCATTCGCCAATCGCCTCCTCGAAAACGGTATAGGCCTCCGGCCCGAACCGCTTTCGAAGGCTTTCGGAGGCGCGCCGGAGGATTGTTGCCCAGCGCTCAAGAATTTCTCGAGCAGCGTCCCGAGGAAGTACTGCATGCATCCGCTCCGCGAGGTCAAGAGTCGCCAATTTTGCACGCGCCCGCCGGTAATCTTCTAAGGCCGGAGAATCGCCTCCGGCCAGCATTGCGTCCTCCTCCACCGTGTTGCGAGCGACGTGCCACTGGACCAGGTGCTTAGCGACATAAGTGCGCCCAGGCTCGCGCGGGGCGTCAGTGTCACGGAGCGCTCTCGGCGTGATGCCAAGGAGCCACGCCGCCGACTGTTGATTCAGCTCGGACATGACCTTTATTTGACCGTCGCTCGTCCGTTTCTTTGGCATGTCATTGATTCAAAAGAGGAAGGAACGGCCAGGAAATTACCTTTTGCGTGCGAAAGGCGCGAAAGGCAGGGTGGGAAACCTTCGCGCTTTTACCCGGGAAGGACCCATACGGTGCGAGCCCTTCCTTCGCGTCGGGCTCTCTCTCGAATCAGGCCGTCTCGTCACGCTGGCGCCAGCTGGGCCAGTCGCACCAAAGCTGCAGCGAACCATCCCGCAATCGGTCTGCGATTGGTGGCGTCAACTTGGTTTCAGCGTCGCGGGGAGTGCAAACATTGACACTCACCCATGTCGACCTGCCCGCGCGGTATCGGCCATCGATCACGGCGAACAGGCTGGCCGCGGAGAACTCGGTTAGCCGCTCACCGCTGAGCCCTCCGGGATCCGACAGGTACAAGACGCTCGGCGCCACCAGGGCCGCTACTAGCGAGTCTTCACCGCCGCTACGCATCGCAACGCGGAACTCGCGATTAAGGGAAGAGCCGTTTCGCCATACCACGTTGCGGCCGAAGCGCATGATCGAGACTCGGGCCATGGCCACCAATAGATGGTCTTTGCCAGCGCCAGTCGAACCGAAAAGCACGATCGATTGCCCTGCTGAAACACGGGCGGGAAGTTCGTCGGCATAGCGCAGCAGCCTATCGACCACAAGCCGTTGATCGGTTCCGTGCTTAATCTCGTAGTTGTCGAACGTCGCCGATGAATATCGCTCACCAACCGCTGCGAGCAGCCGGTCGAGGTATGGCCGGCGGACTGCCTCGGCCTGCTGCCGAATTGTCTCCGAATCTCCCACCTGGCTAGGCTTGTCAGAATCGCCCACGTTCATCTTTGCGGTCATTTCTTCCACCAACCACCACTGGTTTTGTTCTTGGTCTTGTTCTTGGTTTATTCTGGGTGTCACCGGCGGTAGTACTCGCCGCCGCGGGCGGTAGTACTGCTGACCGCCCCTGAAAGGATTCGTCGGCGGTAGTACTGTCACCGGCGGTAGTACTCGGAAGAGTGGCAGAGAGGCGGTAACAATTCGAATGATTCAAACCGCTTTGGGACCTCCGTGGCAGCCGTTCGACTAACTGTGCACGCTCGAGTGCCGCTAAAGAACGGCGAACGTGGGACGTTGACAGGCCGCCGCAGTCGCGGCAAATCGTCGCGATGGACGGCCAGCACTTCCCGGACCTGTCGGCGCGAAGCGCGAGTGCCGCGTACACAACGACTGCTGCCGGACCTAAGAGGACCGTCATAGCGATGACCTCTGACGGGACAGCAGCGAATTTTTCGGGTGGCCAGCTCACGCATTCGCGCTCCCCGACAGGAACCTCAAAAGCGAGTCGCGAGAGTAGACGTAGCGGCAGCCGACTTTTCGAGCGGAGATCTCGCCGCGGAGTCGGCAATCACGCAGTACGTGCGCTGCTACGCCGAGTAATGCCGCTGCCTGAGGCTCGGTATATCCAAGTTGATTGCCGAATTTTGCATCTTCAGCCTGGATTTCATGCAGCGTTGCGCGGACGGCGGCCGTAATTACGTGATGCAGATCTGCAATGTCAGAGGCGTCGAGTTTCACGGCTTGGCCTCCCTGCCGCGTTCACGGGCCGATTCAGCCCGTTCTGCAGCCCGGAGCAGCGTGCGTAGCGCAGCACGCTCGGCATCGACCTCTGAAAGCCGTCGCCGGAGTTCTGACGCAGAGAGGGATCGCAGCAGATCAGATGACTTGGAATCGCTCATGCCCGAATACTACGGGACGAGCGAAAACCGATCGTGGGCCAATGCTAGTCAGTTGCTGCCATTTGATGCCGAGCGTCGGCAATCGTCATTCGATATCCACCATTGCTTTTTCCTCCAGGCAATCGAATGTCGAGACCCGGATATTTCGAGCGCATTCTCTTTAGGACTTTCGGCGCGCCAGCTGGTAACGCCGACAATTTAGCGCAGCCGCGTTCGTAAATCATGGCGCGAACGACGTCGTCCTCCGTCATGCCGAGCGCAAGCACTTGTAATCCAATGCGGAGTTTACCATCGCCGAGATATGACGGGACGTCCTGGTTAGCTACGGCCGCATCTGCGCGTAGTAAGCCGCTCTCAGCTGTGAATCTGCGGAGCCCGTCAAGCGTTTCGAGGCAAACGTACTCGTCACGAGTTAGCCCCGCTTTTGCCGCCGCGTCTTCAATTAAGGGTTCGTCGGAAAGACTCGACCGGGACAGGTCAAAATAGGCATTGAAGACCTTCCGCTCGTGTGGGCCACCGACGAACTTCTTAAGAAAGGCCGTCATTTCAAGCCGATGCGGCCCATCATTGCCAGGCGGCATGGGGAACTTTACGCCTTTGGCGATCCGCTTAGGTCGCAAGTTGCTACCGACCGATTTAAGGCGGCGGCGAAAATCGGAGGGAATGCGCCGACTCGGATCGGGCGCCACGTTGGAACCATCCATGGCAGAAGTTCTCCATTTGCCGGGCACGCCCAGGCGCAGCCGGACCGAATGGAGAAACGATCCTGACGGCACCCAGGCTCCGCGTTCATGAGGCGCGGACCGGCGTTACATAGCCTACATCTGTCCCACAAAAACCGTCAACCACCGTTGCGACGAAGGCGTTGCATTTACAGTCCACCAACAGTCCACAGCAGTGCGAAGGCACCCTATGTCGCCCGTGTATCGAATGCGAGATTCATCGGGAGATCACGCATTCGCGTAGCGTGTCGTCGTGCGGAGTAGGGCTGCTTCACGACTTAAAATCCCGTATCGGGTAACCGGTGTGCGGGTTCGATCCCCGCCTCGGCCACTGAGTTACGTCGATTTATAGACCGTAAGAAAAGTCTGTTCCATGTCTATTTGATATCGCCGCACTCCAGAGGACTAAACGGACGCAATTGCCAACTCAGGCACATATACGTTCTGAGCCGCTGGCTTCAGCTTCCCAGCCAGACTGATATAACCCTGCGTTGTCGCGATGCTCTTATGTTGCATGCTGCTGTTGAACAGTATCCAGCATCGACCGCGTTGCAGGAGCATTATTGGACTGAGGCACGGAACAAATCACGAGCGACATTCTTTCGAGTCAAGAAGGCTTGGGATGAGCGACGCAGGAAGGAGGCACAATGACCGCTTGGGAAGTCACGGTTGAAGATATCAACGTTGTGCTGGCATTTCACGGCGTTTCGGTACCAGCGGAGCAGGTCTACGATTTGCTTGGCGAACTGGACGCTGATGCGATCATTGACGGTCTGCTGCACTACGACGATTTCGGCGATCAAGCCATGTTGGTCATACGCCGCAGCCGTCAGGGGAGATTTTGAATTTAGGGCACCGTCTGTCTTTGGATACGGGAGGCTGCGCGGGTGCGTGGTTGACGGCGTTGGATGTCGAGAGTGGGGAGGTGTGGCAGATGGATGAGAGGGGGCGAGTCAAAATGTCCGTAGATATCCTGACTGACGACCGCCGAAGGTCACACGGTCGTCAGTCAGAATGCTAGATCGAATCGTCGTTCAGAGAATTATCGAGCTATCTACGCCTATTTGCTGGAGTGCTCGTGAGCGTGCTTAGTGTGCTTGTGTGCAGCCTCACTGTGTTCGTGAGCGGCAACCGCATGCTCTTTTGCTTCTTTGTGTTCTCCCTTTTCGTGATGATGGACAGCTTCGCGGTGGTGGTGGGCAGCCGCTTCGTGATGCCCGGCTGCGTCGTGATGGTGTTGGCTGGCGGCGTGTTTGATGGGCATGTGATGCGTCCTTTCAAAAAACTTACTATCGGCAGGAGGTCGTTACGTTAATAGACCTCCGAAAAACACTTGTTGTGGCAAGCGTCGGTGCAATCAGTGCGGCTGGAGTCACGCGAACGGCCTACTTCGCTAAAAAAGCATCCGCAAAACCACGATCTTGCAAGTTCTTCAAGTTTTCGGGGGGGCGAGGGACATTCCCGATTCACTGATGCATGGGGCGGTTGTTGCGGAATTGCCAGCTTTCTTCTCCTCGCAATGAATCTGGTGAAGCACTTCTTCCCGGTGGATCGTCACTTCACGCGGGGCATCGAAGGCCAGCCTCACGCGACCCGCACGAACGTCAACGATCTCCAGAACGATGTTCGAGCCAATGACGATCTTTTCACCCAGTTTGCGGCTGAGGACCAGCATATATGCCTCCTCCGCCCCGTTTGGTTTTTCCAGTCTCCGTCACTCGCGGAGGCCGGCTGCGTTGCACAGTCAGTAACTAGCAGTCGCCTTCTTGTCGTCCATTTCGATGTGGCTTCGCTGCGACGACATCGATCCGATTCGTAATTCTCTCGACCCCTTGCACCTTGCGTGCCAATTCCTGTGCAACCTGCTTCAGGAAAAAACTTGCCGCCTCACCACGCAACGTCACTGCACCTTCCTGGCAGTCGCATTCAATGTCGTGCAGCACGGTGTACGGACTAGCTCGGAAACAACGGCGCAAGCGATGAGGGAGAGTCAATGACGCTCGACGGTGGATTGACACGACTTCCGTTGCCGCTGCCAACTTGGCAACACTTGGCACTCCTTCATCTGCCATGTTCGCAAATCCCACCTCGAATTGACACCCAATCGCAACACTTTAGTACAGGTGCAAACAAGGTGCCGTTCAATGGCAAGACTCAATCTGCGACAGTCGTTGGGCTGAAAAAGGAATATGGCAACTAGCACGGTCAAACGCTGTCGTACCAGGGTGTTGGAGTCGGCTAATGCGCACACGGTGCAAATGCATCATTTCGAACTTGCAAGGAATACGAGACTGCTTCCAGCGGCGAAACGCTGGCACATTTGAGCATCCCGTTAAGAACTTCGTGCGAAAGAATGCTCTGGGTGCGCGGCTTCGCTCACCTGTGCGGAGACGCATGGAGAGAACTGTCCTGATCTCGCGAACGTGCATTTTGCAAATGGAATCAAGGTGCTACGATTCGTACCCGCAAAATATTTCTGATGCTCAATAGCCGGCATCACGCAATGTCGTAGCGAGTTCCGTCAAGAGATGGACAACATGTGCTATGCAAAAAGAAGCGGTACGTTTACGCGATGCCTGAGCGATGTTCTCTGCACGATTTAGCCGATCCTTGCTAAAGGGGCTGGGACTTTGCGAACGCTCTCTGCCTTGAGGACTGCCAAGGAATGGTCAAATGAATCTACCCAGTGATCGCATGTGCCGAGCGGCGGAACACATCACGCGGTTGCAGGCACAAGTAAGAGAAGACGAAAAACGAATCGAACGTCTCGGTCAGATGATTCTTGAGAGAAAGGAACTTCTGGAGCATCTCTACGACTTCTTTTGAATTGCGAGGCGTGGATTAGTGGGATGCTGGTCTCGAAGCATTCGATGGATGGCCGACCGCAATAAGATGCGATACGCAGTCCAAGAGTGACGAGGACACCAATGGACAAAATGAATTTATACAACAAGTTGTGCGAGGTGTCGGACCACTGGCGTCCTCAGATAGTTGGCGAACTAAACGGCCAGCACGTTGCTGTGGTCAAACTGTTGGGCGAATCAGTCTGGTGTGAACATGAACTTGAAGACATATTTTTCCTGGTCGTCAAAGGACGATTTCGGATTGACTTTCGCGACCATTCCGTATCGCTTGAAGACGGGGACTTCCTCATTGTCCCATGCAAAGTCACGCATCGGCCGGTCGCAGAAACGGAAGTCCATGTGCTGCTGTTCGAACGCAAGCGTCGGATGCCGCACGTCCTGTGAGCGGTAATGAGGAACTACCGGGCGAGGCGGGGCGATCAAATTCGCACAAACAGTTCCGTTGTTCTCAAGAGAGCTAGGGGCACGGGGCCGGGCTCCGTCGCCTGCATGCAAGAGTCTCGAAAAAGGACCGGCCGGGCAAATCCGAATACCTTGGTGGACAGGTCGAAGAAATCAAAGAGGTAATTGCTCACCGATCTATGCGACGGCGGTGTCAACGTCGAAAGGGGCGGGATGAGAAAGTGGCGACGAAAGTCAGTCCTTGGGGGAGACCCGAAGGCCCGCATTTCGACGCCTGACCCGACTTGCTACGATTCGTCACCCTTTGAATCTCGAACGAGCAGGAGGCTCTCGATGCTCACTTTTCCGCTTGGCCGAAACGTTCTGATATGTGTGGCCGCTTCGATCTGTGCGGTGGTCGGCAATTCTGCCATTGCTGCGGATACTAAGATACTCTTTGACGTACCTGACACAATTGAATGCACCGACGCGACACCCGAGAAGTTTCGAGCGAACCATCCCAACCTCAAAGTTATCGAGGCAAAGCTGCGAATCTCCGCCCGCGTCTTAGAGGGTACGGAAAGCGACATCGTTGATTTTCTGTACATGATTACCAGTCCCGGTCTGCACATGAAAATCCAGGACTATCTCCCGAACACGACGCTCGAAAGCACCGTGCAGGGGGACCAAATGGAGATTGCGGACACGAGCGAATCCACCGGCACAACTACGGAAGACTGCCATGTCGGCTACAAGATTTTGAGTTTGGGCGGGACGGCGAATCAAGGGAACAAGAAAACTGAGTCGAGCAAGTACAAGGAGATCGCTCCCAAAGCGTTGGTCGTGGCGAGTGGAACAACCAACCGCGAACATGGCGTGTTTTTCAAACTTGAACCAGTAAGGGATGTATCTCTTGAGGGTGCGAAGACATTTACGTTTTTGGCCATCGTCCCTAAAGGATGGAGGGGTGATTGGTGCGTCGTGTCATGTGTTGCCCGAGCAAAAAAGCGATTCTTCTTTTCGGTGACAACTGCCGAAGCTGGAGTCGCGCAAGCACATGTCGGCATGTACCTATCCGGCGACCGCGAGGCTAATCTGACCGCTGATCAGCTTTGCGAGTTTCAAGAGGTGAATCAAAAACTGCTCGCAACGCCGTCGCCCCAGAACGGGTTGGTCGAAGCGATGCATGCAGCAACTAGTGCCGATCATTTGTTCGGAGACGGATGGCTGCAACATATCTTCACCGGTGAACCAAAGTCAGATGATTTGGGTCAACAGAGCGACAACCCACAAGACGTAACCAACATCGAGCAGAGAAAAGTGGAAGTCCAAAAAGAGATGTTTGACGTAGAAGACGCCCTGCGCCAGCTTTCTGGATCGGACATCTAACTGACACCTCAAAGCGCCTTTCGCTAAGATTGACACGCGCCAGTCAATCGGACGTCTTGATGTACGCGAACCGGGGTACGATCCGGCCATCAACTTCGACCGTTCCCAGAAACATTTGCTGCGGGCGCACCCAGAGTGCCCTGTCGCCGTACTCCGGACGGTAGACGACGAGCTCTTCCATCGTCTCGCTGTGTAGAGCAACGCCGAGGACAGTGTACTCGTTTCCTTTGAAGTGTCGGTACCGCCCTATGCGAATCTCTTGCATTGATCGATCTCTCGCGATGCTGCGGGGTTCTGCAGATTTTTCTTGATACAGCAAGCCAGCAGCTACGCTCGCATTACCAAGCTCGACGTGCCGACCATGACCGTCATGGCAAAGCGAACTATAGCTTCCACTTGGAAGCGATCAGCTTGACGGCTTCGCGGATGCGTTTCAGATCGACTTGGGCGCCGACCGCCTGATCATTCGGCGGCTCGGCACTGGATGCGTCCACGCCGTAGAGGTGGCGGATCACGGCGCTCCCGGTGGCCGCCCAGAGAAGAAGCTCCGCGTGCGGTTCTGTGTCGCGAACGAGTTTGCGTTTACGTAGGTAACTCGCCAGCGAATGGCAGGCTCCGGCGTACACCGTGTCGTAGACAGCACGGGCCATTGCCGGAGATCGCGACGCGGCCGCCAGGGTTACACGCTGATAGCCGACGGCGTCCCGCCAGCAGACCAACTCGACAAAACGACCACAGAAGAGGGTCACGGCCTCGATCGGTTCGGCGGCGTAGTCCGCAGGGCTGCGCAGCGTGCCGAGGAACTTCTCCTTGATGAACTCGACGACGGCGGCGAACAGTTCGTCCTTCGACTTAAAGTGGGCGTAGACCGTGGGTTTAGTCGTGCCCGCACGAATTGCGATACTCTCCATGCTGGCTTCGTCCATCCCTTTCTCCAGCATCTCAAGCTTGGCGGCCCAAATGATGCGCTCCCGCCGCTCAGAACGTGATAGGGACCGGTACTGCGGTTCGCCACAAGCCACATCAGCCTCAACTTAACTTGACGGTAAAGTAAAATAGGAATATCATGCCTTGCGTCACGAGTCAATCTTAGCAGGACGAACACTCCGAATGGGTAAACCCTGGCTCGTCGCGAACGACTCGGTGCAGCGGCGAAGCTTCCCAGGAACCTTCACCGAGTTCACCACCTGCTTTCGCTGAGGAGGATCCCGAGATGAGTACACTGCGCAGTGAATCTTCCGCCGCCGCTCCATGGCCTGGGCTGCGCATTTGGCCGGTAATCGTGCTGTTGGCATTGTTGGGAATCGCCAAGGCATCGACCTCATTAACTGAGGAATTCTCGTTCCGTCTGTTCATGTTCGCAGTCTTTGCGCCACTGGTCGTCGGCGTGGGCATCCTCTTGTGGTGGAGCCTTGCCAGCCGCGCGGCGTTCCGCGAACGATGGCTCGGCCCGCTCGGGGTGATCGTGGTCGGGGCGGTGGGCTATCTGCTTTCGGACCCGTCAATCAAAGGAATGGGTTTTATGTTTTACGTCATGCCGACGGGCGTAGCGGCCGTCGGCTTGGCGCTCCTCTGTTTCGGTCGGGCCCAGCCGGCGACACGCATCAGCGCCGCGGTGCTCGCCGCCGCGATGGGTTTCATGAGTTGGGATCTGATCCGCAACGACGGCATCTGGGGTGATTTCCGCACGTCACTGCATTGGCGATGGGAACCGACCGCCGAAGAGAGATTCCTGGCGAGCATTGAGGAAGATGGACCGCCAGCTTCGACTACCGAAGGCGAATCACTGTCCAGCGAGACGAATGAAGTTGTAGATTGGCCCGACTTTCGCGGACCGCGGCGCGATGGAAGTGTACCTGGCGTCGTGCTCGACACCGATTGGACTGCTCATCCGCCCAAGGAAATATGGCGCCGCAAGGTGGGGCCAGGCTGGTCATCGTTTGCCGTCGCGGGGCCCTCCATCTTCACTCAGGAGCAGCGCGGCGATATCGAGGTCGTGGCCTGTTACGACGCTGACACGGGCGCGCAGAAATGGATTCATGAGTCGCCCGCCCGATTCTGGGAATCTGTCGCTGGCGCAGGGCCTCGGGCGACGCCCACCCTTAAGGACGGGCGGCTATATGCGGTGGGTGCAACGGGTCTGGTGCATTGTTTGAATCCTGCGACGGGCGCCGTGATCTGGAAGCGTGACCTGGAGCAAGATGCTGAGCGGAAGCCGCTGGCCTGGGGTTACGCGTCGTCGCCACTGGTGATTGGCGATGTGGTGATCGTTTACGCGGGTGGGGCGGATGACAAAGGTGTGTTCGCGTACGACATCAAGTCGGGCGCGCCACGCTGGAAGGTAGCGGCAGGTGATCACAGCTACAGTTCGCCCCAACTGGCGACGGTTGCGGGGCACGACTGGGTGCTGATGCTCACAAACGCCGGCCTCAATGCGATTGACCCAGCCAACGGAACTAACGCGTGGACATACGAATGGAACTACAACGGCTATCGGACCCTTCAGCCCTTGGTCGTTGATGGGTCAGGCATTCTGATCGGCACGGGAATGGGGACTGGCACACGTCGCGTCGACGTAACGTCCAGCGATACAGTCCCGCAGTTCAAGGAAAGCTGGACGTCGTTGGAAATGAAGCCCGATTTCAACGACTACGTGGCCCACAAGGGGTTCCTGTACGGTTTCGATCACAATATCTTTGCTTGCGTCGACGTCGAAACGGGCAAACGCCTTTGGAAAAAGGGGCGGTACGGCAATGGACAAGTCTTACTGTTGCCCGACGCTGATCAGTTGCTGGTACTGACCGAGACGGGCGACGTCGTTGTGCTTCGCACAAATCCGAAGGAGTTAGAGGAGTTGGCTCACACGAAAGTCCTCAGCGACAAGACTTGGAACCATCCCGTGCTAGTTCGCAATCGGCTGTACGTTCGCAACGGGGAAGAGGCCGTGTGCCTGGAAGTGCCATTAATGGCGGCCGCGGCTCCGGCGCAATCGGCGTCGAAAGGGGATTAGTTCCGCGAGTGGGTCGTTAGTCCTGCTGGTTGCGGTGCAAGTCGTACTTCTCTGACGGCAAATGCGCTCTTTGCACGAGCGAGTTGTCATCGTCAGTGGCTTTTGCAATTCTGAAAGTGGAATTGCCCTTGCCGGGCGCGATCTTCCGACATCCCCGGGCTGCATTTAGAATCCTGTGTAGGACTGGCAGCGTCGGCCTTCGTGGGGTGTTCGTCGATTCCGTAGGCGGCAACGGACTTGTCGTTCATACGATTCGCTTGGCAAAATGATGCCAGCGCCTTCGAACGCCGTCCATCTTGGAAGTAGTCACAACCTTGAGTAACACGCTTTTTAGCTTTGGTGGACTCCATCAGGCTGTGCGCGATGCGTTGTTCGGCACTCGTAAGCCGACCGAGCGCCCGGCTTACGACGCAAGCGTTTCGTTGGACGAGAACATCCGCTTGCAGTTGGAATGGAAAACGGGCGCGGCGGTCGAGCTGATGACCCATGGTCGCGACGCTTTTATTTTCGAGCTGCATGAGCCCGCGGACCATATCGCTCGGGTTGCCATCAAGGGGGATGCGAATGCCCAGCTCGTGATGGACAAGGAGAAGGATTTCTCCGATTGGGTCCGGCGGGAGTTTCCCGACGAGATAAATCGCTTTGCGCTGGTCGAAAATCGCTACAAGATCTATTTGGACGATCCTCAGGGGCGCGACGTTCATGAAGAGCTCAAATCGAACAGAGGGAATTTGAGCCAGAACCTGGAAATGCTGACGCATTTCTCGCCGAAATTCATGGCGCGAGTCTGGTTGCGAATCCTCAAGCCGGTCGTGCTGGCGTATGGCAAGAGGAAGCTGATTCACGGCGATATCAAGCCGGACAATGTCCTTGTCGAGTTCACGGACGAGGGAGATTACGCCTTCCGGCTGGCAGACTGGGGCGGTCACTACGACCCTGTAAATCCGCGCCCTCCTTACGAGGGAACATTCATGTTTCAGACCAAGGAGACGCTGCAAACCGGCATACCAACTGCCCGTGACGATGTCCGTGGCCTGCAACTGACGTTCTTGGAAATCTGTGCCGGTGTATGCCTCCCTCAAGTGGCTGAAGCTTACCCGAGTGCCTTTGAGTGGATTTCGGTCAACGGGAAGGATATCGCGTGGCTAAAGCAAATTCCTGACCGTCTAAGTCGCAAGATTCCGGATCCGCTTGTGAAGATTCTGGACACTCCGTACGAGAATGTCCTGGAACTGCAGCGCGCCCTGACCGAAGTCCAGCTTTCGCTCGAAGATTGAGCGGCGCCGTCGGGATCTTGTTGGCGCATCGAACCCGAGGTCTGCCGATTCTCTGGCACGTGACGTCTTCCGAGGCCGATGGGCAGCACTTAGAATCCGGCTCCGGGTGACCGTTCGGTATGATGCCCGGCTGCGGATTCCTCTTTGCTGAGATTTCCGCGTGTATTGGTCACTTTAGTAAAAGACTGGGCGACTCTTTCGCCCTTACGATGCGCCTGCATTGGCAAGAGCTATTCAGATTCAAAGGACGATTTCGATGGCGACGTTCGCGGATTATCAGAACGAAATCTATTTCAACGGCCTGCGCGGGGTGCTGCCAAAGTTGCCAGTCGACATGGCGACGCTTGAGAAGATGGCAATGGCGGCCTGGCCGGAGACGATCGTTTCCTACGTGCAGGGGGGGTGCGGCGACGAGCGCACGCAGAGCCTTAACGTAACGGCGTTCGAACGGTGGGGACTGATTCCGCGGATGATGGTCGACGGCACGAAACGCGATCTGTCGATCACGCTGTTCGGGATGAAATTTCCCACGCCGATCTTTATGGCTCCGATCGGCGTCCTCGGAATCTGCTCGCAGGATGGGCATGGCGATCTGGCCGTGGCCCGGGCTGCGGCGAAAACCGGCGTGCCGATGGTGGCATCGACGTTGACTGTCGATCCGATGGAAAAGGTCGTGCCCGAGTTCGGCGCCACGCCCGGGTTCTTTCAGCTTTATACGCCGACCGATCAGGGCGTAGCCGAGAGCCTGGTGCATCGCGCCGAGGCCGCGGGATTCAAGGCGATCGTCGTGACGCTCGATACCTGGATCGCAGGCTGGCGTCCAAGAGATTTGAATCGTTCGAGCTTTCCGCAGTTGCGTGGCCATTGTTTGGCCAATTATTTTTCCGATCCCGTGTTCCGTTCTCGTCTCGCCAAGCCCATCGAAGAGGATCCCGTTACGGCCGTGGGCGTGTGGGCAAGCATTTTCGGAAAGGCGCTGACGTGGGACGACCTGCCCTGGCTGCGGTCGCTGACGAAACTGCCGATCGTTCTCAAGGGGATCTGTCATGCGGACGACGTTCGTCGGGCGATCGATGGGGGCGTTGACGGCATTTACTGTTCGACGCACGGAGGCCGGCAGGCAAACGGCGGCGTCGGTTGTTTGGAAATGCTGCCCGCCGTCGTCAAAGCCGCTGCGAACACGCCGGTGCTGTTTGACTCTGGTGTCCGCTCGGGAGCGGATATTGTGAAAGCGATCGCCCTGGGCGCGACCGCGGTCGGAATCGGCCGCCCGTATTCGTGGGGGCTTGCTGTCGATGGCACTGACGGAGTCGTTCACGTCTTGAGGTGTTTGTTAGCCGAAGCCGAGCTACTGATGGCGATTGACGGCTATCCAAAGCTGTCCGACTTGAGCACCGACGCCCTGATCCGGCTCTAGCAGTGCCAGCGTTCGAAGCCGGTTTGCCGTCGTTTTCGAGATCTGTCTATTCACGCTCGCGACTTTCGGTTATTAGCAATCGCGGGGAGAACCGCCGCGGCATTCGCCGCTTGCGCGTTTGGGCTAGCTTGTAGTCTGAGTTTGCGCGCCATCAGGTTCGGGCTTATACGCCTGGGCATATTCGATGGGCACCTATGCCGTATTGGGGTAGCGACATCGATCGTGAATTAGCAGAGTACGACCATCACCTTGCGCCGGCCAGTCGCAAGGTGAAGCTCCGCCGGAACGGGGCGCTTGCTGCGTCTCGACGAGCGTACGACACGCTTGCGCATCCGCACTTCTTGCTCAGGGAAGAATTTTCATGCGTTATCTGGCTGCGATGATTCTCTCGGTTCTTCTAACCGGCTCATATCTCGACGATGCAAACGCCGTGCTGATTGGCACAGGCACAGGGACAGGCAATACAACCGCGCCTGCTGACGATCCGGGCTTTGCCAATGTGGGCATCTGTGGCAGCGGTAGCGCCATCTATCTGGGCAATGGCTGGGTACTAACGGCGGCGCACGTTTACGACGGCAGCGGTGGCCTGCCGAGTCAGACCTGGTTCAACGGGACGTTCTATAACGTCGTACCGGGTTCCGGAATTCAACTCGAGAATCCGACGGGGGTAGCGCCCACCGAGTACACCGATTTGGAAATGTTCAGGCTGGCCACGACACCCAATCTGCCATCGCTAACGATCTCGGCGGCCCCCGCGACGGCGGGATGGCAAGTCGTTATGGTCGGTAATGGGCGTGATCGTGTGAACAACCAACTGGCCTATTGGACTCCTGCGTGGCTACCGTCATCGACGCCAACGGCGTTAGCCGGCGATATATGGGGAACGACCCAGGACATTCGCTGGGGGACGAATGTGATTGATGGGCCATCGACGGCACACGTGTTCGGCCTCGTTTCGGAAATGGCCTTCACGACGACGTTCGATCAACGCGGCACCGCCTTCGAAGCGCAGGGCACGCCCGGGGATTCCGGCGGCGCGGTTTTTCACAAAGATACCAAGACCGGCGCCTGGTCCCTGGCGGGAGTGATGTTCGAGACCACGGCCCTGGCGTCGCAGCCTTTTGGGATTTCTGTCTTTGGCAACTCGACCTACTCGGCCGATTTGTCGGCTTATCGCACCGAGATATCCCAGATCATGTCACCTCCGGGCGATGTGAACGGCGATGGCGTCGTCAACTTGCAAGACCTGGCAATCGTGGCAAGCAATTGGCTGAAAACGACCAAGGGCGGGGTCGCGCCCGCTGGCGATGTCAATCATGACGGCATCGTTAATGGGCAGGATCTGGCGATCATATCGAGCGCTGTGTCGCTCTCTCTGCAAGGGGCGGGGATGAGTGTCGCTGCTGTGCCCGAGCCTGACGGCTGGCTGCTGGCCCTCGCCGGGTTGGCCGCGCTTTGTTTTTGCGCTGTACGGAGACATCGCGACGTTCGGGCCTGAAAAGAACGAGCCCGAAGCGGGCGCTCGCGCGAGTTACATGCACTTAAACGGCTAGGTATTTGATGAATGGGTCGCCGAGGCTTCTGCCGCGGCGGTGCTCTGGGCTGCCTGGCCCGTCAGTACTTGCGAGCTTTGTCCGCGCAGCGAGGTAATCGCCGTCGGCGCACCAGCGCCATAGCCTTTCATAGGGTTGTACCAGAGGATTTCGCCGGTCAGCGGATCCAGGCAATACATATAACCATTTGTCGAGACGATCAGCCGGTCACCATCCAAGAGTAGCGAGACGTAACCCGAGTGCATTTGATTGTTTGACCAGACGATGTCACCGGTGTCCCGGTGTAATGCCACGGCATAACCATTCAGCCCAATGAAGATCAAATCGTCGATCGTCATTTGCGACTCCTTGATGTGTGTACGTGTTAGGGTGTGCTGGCGCGTTCGCATCAGTCGCGTCGGAATTTGCTTACGGCCAGAAGGCTTGCGTCAAGCGGTGTGGGTGTGGCTCGGCATCACCGCGATTCATAAAGACCGACGATGAGATAGAGCGCCACGAGGGTTCCCATGAGGGCCAGCAGGGCAGCGACGACGATACCAATCGACAATGGTTGAAATCGAAGTGGCTCGCCGCGGCTCAGGCGTTGCACGGTACGGTAATGCTTGGCGGCGGCACAAACATTGACAGCCACGCCCAATAGAACAAGTGCCGTGCCGACCCACAACGAAACGCTCAGCCGATGCTCAAGCGGATATTGGGAAGCATGATCCCCTTGCGCGGCGGCAATCTCGCGCAAAAAGAGCCCAAACCGCGCAACAACAAAGCCGAAACCCATCATCGCCAAGCCCGTGCGAATCCAGGCCAGCAGCGTTCGCTCGGCGGCGAATTGAGTACGCGGGTCATCACCGCTGGCACCGTGCTCGGAACTCAATTTCATTCTCCCTCGTGGTGGGTCTTCCTAGCCGTTGTACGAACAGGCCAGTACTTGGGCAACGAGTCGGTCAAGCGTTGGATCCCGCCATGCTAGCGTCACGGCACTGACAAAATTGCACGAAATTCGGCGAGTTGCAATTGCCTTGTAATCGACCTGCGCTTACCGTTCCGCGGATTTTCCATCGGAAGCTACGGCATTCGGTAAGGATGATCCCAAAGTATTTAGGATATTAAGCGTTAATCGCCCCTTTTGACGCGAGCCCTTTACCTCGGTTTCGCGGCGCTTTTTTATGAGCCTGCTTGTCGCACAACGAACCATATTGCCTGGGCACGCCACGGCGGGTACCGCAAAAAAACGCTCGCTCGATCTGCTCGTTGCGCTGTTTATTCTCGCTGTCTTCGCGGCCGAATTCCACAACTGCGTTTTTCGTTGCGACCACGATTTTCTCTGGCATCGTAACTTCGGCATTTCGTTCTTGAATGACCAGATGTACGTCGAGACGGGCCACCACTATCTGCCGGCGCGCGCCATGCTCGACGCGGCCACGGCGTGGATGCCCTACCGAGTCGATCGCGCGATCTGGTTTTTGGCGATGTGCGCCGCCGCGGGCTACTGCATCCGTTTCTGGTCGCTTGCGGTTAAGCCCACGAGCGAGAAATGGCTGGGGCCGGCTGTGATCGCATTCCTGGTCGCTGTTTCCTACATCCATCGGGACCTGGCCGAGTGTGGGCTGCAGATATTCTTGTTGTATCTGTTGACGCTGGCTTATTCCGCCTTGGTGCGCGGCCAGCCAGCGCGCTGCGGTATCTGGCTGGGCATTGCGGCGCAATACAAGGTGATGCCAGTCATCTTTTTGCCGTATCTGCTGTGGAAACGGCAAGTGAAGGCGGCCGTTTGCATGCTCGCAACGACGTGTTGCATCAGCTTGCTGCCTGGCGTTTATCTCGGTTTCCAAAAGAACTTGGAACTTCACGTCCAATGGCTGCGCACCACGACCGAGCGGCTGGCGATCGAGGACCCTTCGGAAAATGGCATCGAGCGCCCCGCACTGTGGAACCGGTCGTTGCCGCTGGCGCTGGCACGCCTCGTGCAGAAGTATCCGCCGGACCATCCGCTATTTGTACCCAGCCCCGGCGATTGGCGGATTGCGACGCTGGAACCGCGGGCGGCGAAGCGATTCGTGCAGATTTCCTTGCTAGGTCTTGCGGCGATACTGGCCTGGCGGTTTCGCCATCGCGCCGACATCACCCGCGGAACCTCGTCGTTCGCCGGCGAGTGGTCGATGGTCTGTATCCTGGTAGCCGAGCTTTCGCCGTTGTGCTGGTTACATCATCTGGTCTTGGCGCTGCCGGCGATTATGATATTCGCGCAGACGGCGGCCGCGGGGCGTGCCTATCGTTGGCAGTGGATTCTGGCTGGCGTGTCGGCGGCATTGATGCTACTCGTACATCGCGGTTTGCTCAATGAATCCGTGTGGGGCATCGTAAGCGCTGCTCATCCGCATACCGTGGCCTGTCTGTTGATCGGCGCCGTGTCCTTGTCACCAGGCCGGACCTCGCCGCAAGCGGCTGTGGCTTTTGCCCAAGTTCCCCAGCTCACTCTTGCCGCGGTCTGAGGACCGGCCGACCATAGGCGACGTCTTGCCGCGGATGGTCCGCGATTTGCTGCCACCGCGTAAGCAATCGTGCCGGTGGTATTTGACCACACGGGGGCTCCGTTTCGGCACGGCAAGGTGTACATCGTGCAGCAGAATCGTACAGCGACCTCGTTCGCCAGCGTATCGTTTGAGCCGGTCGGAGAAGTTTTTTCAATCAAAGCCGCAGGTTTTCAATTTCGCGGTTCCGTGACTTGCAGTGTCTGTCAAAGAACGTTTGTTGTAAGGTCGCCTAGCTTCAGTCGAGTAACCGCGGCCAGTCAGGCGGCAAAGTTGCTCGACGAGCATCGAGAAACCTGTATCGGGACAAGCAGCGGGGACGGCGTCTTTGGTCGAATCGCGACCAAGGTGGTTGATGGACATTCGACTTCGCTCATCCAAACGTTAGCCCCGCCTTCGTTATCTGTGCCTGCCGCCAAGGCAAAATCACCTCCGATGCCCCACATCGTGATTCGCGAAACGCCAACCTCTGAACGTGTCGTCACGTAACGCCCTTGCGCCGCTTACATCGGCCCAAACCGCCGTGGCCGTAAGACCTTTGCGCGATCTGGCTTCATCGGATGGGGCGCTTCTGAGCTGGGCCCAGGAGCCGGTCGCCTACGCGGCAATTGGAACTAAACCATCTCTCTGCAACAATGTGCTGGTTATCAACCAACCACATGGGCGGAGAACTGCGGATGGCTGAGCGACGCATCATTGTGTTCCAGGACCTCGCCGAGGTTATGCCTGAGGTCGAACGGCTCGTCGCGGGGCACTCGCCGGCCGGCAACTGGTCGCTTGCCCAGATCTGCCACCATCTCGGCACAACGATTCGCCTTACGGCGCGCCCGGTACCCGAGGCTGGCGTGCCAACCGCCCAACAGGCAACCTTGCGCGACGGTTTCTTTGGGTTGGGTGCGTTCCCAAATGGACGCGCCTCCCCTGCCCCGTTCGTGCCCCCGGAGGGATTGGACCTTGCCAAGGAAGCCGCGGCACTGGGAGACGCGATTAAACGATTCGCAACGGCGCAAGGGCCATTCCCGGCTCACCCGATGTTGGGGCCGCTGACAGGCGACCAGTGGCACCGCTTTCACACGATGCACGCTGCGCATCATCTAGGGTTCGTCGTTCCGGCCTGACGGCGGCCGACTGCGCACGGGTGACTCGCGAACATCTTGGTATCTGAATTGGCGACACGGCTTATGAATCTGGCGGGTGTCGTGCTGTGCGGTGGACGAAGTTCGCGCATGGGGCTCGCCAAGGCTAGTCTTCCGTTCGGAACGGAAACATTGCTGGTTCGCGTAGTGCGAATCGTTTCGCAGGTCGTAAAACCCGTGATCGTCGTGGCTGCCGAGGAGCAGCCGATGCCGGAATTCTCTCGGCAAGTCACGGTCGTGCGCGATCGGGACCCGCAGCGAGGACCGCTCGAAGGCTTGCGGGCCGGGCTCGAGGGGCTGGGATCGGTATGCGATACGGCCTTCGTTACCGGTTGCGACACACCGCTGCTAACGTCTGCGTTCATCGAGCGGATGGCCGCGCTGCTGGGCGAGCACCAGATTGCCGTCCCCTGGATCGACGGATTCGATCATCCACTAGCGGCCGTCTACCGAACGAGCGTGCTTCCGCACGTCGAAGCATTGCTGGCCGCCGATCGCCTACGGCCTGCGTATCTGTTCGAGCAAGTACCAACGCGGCGCGTGACGGCCGAAGAATTGCGCGACGTCGACCCGGGCCTGGCCTGCCTGCGCAACTTGAACGCCCCCGCGGATTACCTGGCGACGCTCGCCGAGGAAGGTCTCGAAGCGCCAACCGAGATACTTAGGGCGTTCGAATCGCGACCGGCGCATTGAAGCATTTTCGGATGCCTTATCGCTTCACGCACGGAACGCATTCGGTCTCGTGCAGATACTCGAGATCGACCGGGTAGTTGCCAAAGCGGATCGTGTAGAACTCGTCAAACCAGGCGGCGATGTCGCGCTCGGCGTCCTCGTCATATTCCGGTGACACATAGAGCGACTTGCCCGTCACCGGATCGCGCACGTCCCCCTCTTCAACCACGATTCTTCCGGCCTGGATGACGTAACGCGGCAGCTCGAACATCGTCTCGGGATTAGCATCGGGCGTGTAGATCGTGACGTCGGCATCGGCTCCCACGCCTAAGTGCCCCTTATTGGTCAGTCCGAGAATCTTTGCTGGCCCAGCGCGAGTAATGATGCAAATCTCGTTGAGCGTGTATTCCCGATCGAGATCCGCCAAAGCGCTGCGCTCGCGCACGGTCGGATGAACGGTCCGCAGCATATCTGCCCGATACGTCCGGTCCATCAACAGGCGAATGATCTGCGGATAAGCGAGAAATGCTGCGCCGTTCGGGTGATCGGTGCTCATCACGACACGCCATGGATCGTCGACCAGCAAATACCATTCGAGCCCAATGGCCCATTGCCAGGCGTTGATCAGGCTCTTGTTCTTGTACTCGATCGGGGCGATGCCGCAGCCGGCCTCCATCTCGGTATCGCTGCTAAACCATTTCGACTTGTAGACCTTGCTCAGGAAATAACCGAGCGGGCCGTCGCCCGTCATGCTAGTCGTCTTGCCAAACAGGACCTGTCCCACGTCGACCGTCAGGTTCGGATGTTCGTTGACGTATTGCGCCAACGCCACAACCTGCGAATCAAAAGTGGTCTCGTCCCCCTCCCCTCCCCCGTAACTGTGAAACTGGATGTGGGTCATGTGTCCCCGATGCCCTTCCAGGATGCGCATCGTTTCTAGGGTGGTGGTCCAATTGCCAGGCAGGCCCAGGTTGTTGGCATGCACATGGACGGCGTGCGGCAAGTGCAATTGGTCGACGGCTTGCGCCACGGTCTGAATGATCTGCCGCGGCGTGACATCGTAGGGAGCAACGACGTCGTCGAGCGCGCTAACATTGCCCGAGGCGCGACTTTTCCAGACTTCTACACCACCGGGATTCACCAGTTTCGCGCCGTACCCCTTTGCGGCCGATAGCAGCCAGGCAATAAACGCCTGGGCTCTTTCCTGCTCGCCCCGCTGGATGGCGCGCATGATGTAGTGGTTGTTCCCCATCAAAACGTAAAAGCCCTTGTCCAGACAGGGCGTGTCGGCGAACTCCTCGTGGGCGTGTCGGGCCGATAATGCGGGAATCGCGGCGTCGAAGGCGGTCGTATAACCCAACGCAGCGTACTTGTATCCGGTGGCGAACGTACTGGGGACGCTTCCCATCGTGCCGCTACGAGTGAGCGCCGTACGGCGCACCGGCGCGGCGCCGCGTTTTTCTTCGGGCCGCAGCTTGCGCGCCATATTCACTTTCGGTCCAGCGATATGGCAGTGCATATCGATTCCGCCCGGCATGACGACCAGTCCCCTGGCGTCGATCACGCGCGCTGGCCGAACGGTTGGATCGGTTGGCGCCGCCACAATCCGGCCCGCTTCGATCCAAATGTCACGAATCTGACCGTCGACGTTATTGGTCGGGTCGTAGACGGTGCCGCCAGAGATTTTCAATAATGACATGCAGGAGGCGGCTGGTTGAAGGCGGGTGGGAACGTAGTCGCCGGTTGGCGGCGTCGGTGGTGCGTGTCCTTCACCTTCGCCCGCGCGGGCTTTGTGGTCAAGAGGAGGTAATTCGCGCGAACCGCGAGGCTGCGGACGTCGTCTTGGGGGCAAGGCGATACGCTGTCGCAACAAACGGCATCGTGTCGGCGGTGATCTCTCAGAAATCAAACGAGAACAACCACAATGAGACAGGCCGAAATCGCCTGGTGCGAAATCGATGCGGCGCGTCGCTACTCCTTGAGCACGCTTGCGGATGTCGACGAGCGGGATTGGTTCCGTCAGCCCACCGAGGGGGTGACACACATAGCCTGGCAGGTCGGGCATTTAGCGGCCGCGCAGTATTCGTTGGGGCTCGTGCGGCTGCGTGGCGAAAGAGCCGGCGATGCGAGCTTTGTTCCGCCGGAGTTTCTGGCGCTCTTCATTCGCGGCTCGACGCCCGACCCCGATTCGGCCAAGAATCCACAGCCGTCACAAATCTTGGCAGCCCTCGAACGCGTCCACAACGAAGTTCGCGCTGAGATCTCTCGACACACGGACGAGCAGTTGCACGAAACACAACTCGGTAAGCCGCATCCGCTATTCAGCACGAAACTGGGCGGTCTGTTCTGGTGTGCTCGGCATGAAATGTTGCACGCCGGGCAAATCGGCTTGCTCAAGCGACTCTTCGGTCAGCCGGCCAAATGGTAAAAGCTTAGCGTCATTGGCCGGGGTAGCTTGGGACGCAGTCACTGCGCCTACGTCCTGCTGTCGACCTCACCTATCGTTGCTGAGCCGCGTTGGCCTTGTCGTCACTGTCGGCAGTGACCTCGAGGATTAGATAGAGTTGCTGATCGTTGTCACTGTCGTCAAAAGTCATACCGCCGACGAGAACGGGTTTGCCCAGCGGCAGACTCAGACTGGTTGCCAGCTGTTGCCCTTCGACGCTGATGCGGTCGACCTGGGCAGCCGGATCTTTCGTGTCGTTCGTTCCGCTCAGTTTCACGGCATCCAGACCGTTGTCCCATTCTGTCACGGAGCTGTGCAAATCGACCAGTGCTCGATCCTCTCCTGGCAGGATCAAGGGCGTGATTTGCAGGAGCGCGCCGACGTGCGGAGTGGTCAACGTCGCCTGGTAGCCAACTTCGCTGCCACCTACCACAGGGATTGCGCCTTGCAGTTTCGTTTCCAAACGGCCTGAGATCAAATGCACTGTCTGCCCGTTGATGCAAATAATAGTTCCTCGCGCGCGACGCGTTTCGGCCGCTAAGCCGGACAATCGCTCGCGCGAGATTTCATTGGTGCCTGCCGCTTTTTGCTCGTTTGACCCGCGCAAGGCGGCGGCGGCTGCCGAATCGAGCAGCACCCATTGAGCATCGATCGAAACCTGGCGCAGCGTGCCGATTTCGCGACGCAGGTCCCTGAGGAATTGCTCGAGCTTCGCATGGACAGCCGCCGTCTGTCTGATCCCGAGTGCACCGCCGATGAACTGAATCGAGCCTGGCCCGCCGTTGTCTTCCCACGTCTCGGGATCGATCAGACTGGTGATTGTGTTCTGGAGCGCTCCCCAAGTGATGCGCGGTGAAATCGAGGGACGAAGCACCGTGCCGCTGCGTGCAGGACCGCCGCCTATTTGTCCCAAGTGGCCGTCGGGCACCCGGAACATGCCACCACCCATTCCTCCGCCCGTGCCTCCCATGCCCCCTTGCATGCCACCACCACCTCCCATTCCGGCGCCACTTGTTATTGTCGCTCCGGCAGTCCCCGGTGCGGATTTCCCCAGGCCCGGAAGAAACGTTCCCTCGTACGGATAGTTCGGCACGGGCACCACGAGGTCGATGACCCGATAGACCTTGATTACCAGGGGCTGCTCCTCGTCGTCGTCCGCTCGGACGGTCCTAGTCAAGGTTGGAATCAGGCAAGCAGCCGCGATCGTGAGAATCCACTGTCCTCTGCCACATGCGCGCATCAGTAGTAACCTCTCGTATTAGTTGTTTCTGTGTTGCAGTTCAAGCTCAGCGGCGCGCACGCTCGCCACCAGGTAAATGTCCTCCCGAGCTTCATTCAAGACGGTCGCGGCCTGGGGCGTCCGATTCAGTAGCAGTGCCACTAGCGCCGGTTGCCGCAGGCGAGCGTCGTCGAGCGATGAAACAAGCGCACGAACGACTTCCGGATCGGACGACGTCCCCAACGCCAATGCTGCCGCATTCCTTAATGGCACGTTGGACGACCCGAGGTAGGCAATAATGACCGCGATCGGCGGTTGATCGGCATCTGCCAAAGCCGACAGTGCTTCGACTCTGCATTCTGGACGCGCGACGAACGCCAGGTAAATCCCGACGGACTCGTCGTTCCCGCGTGATACTAACTCCACCAGCAAGCGGCGCCGCAGCCCACGATCGGGCTCTCGCACCAGCCAGTTCACGACGTCCTGTAGCTCTCCTTGCCGCGCCAAGGACTCGACAGCCTGTGCGTGCGAGCGTAATGAGATCGATAATTCCCGCGCGTGTCGTATCGCGCCGGCCGTGTCGGCGATCAATCTGTCTGTATGCCGTTGAGCGCTCTTCCGCAGTTGCTGTTGGTATTGAATGGCGTTGGTCGTCAACCGACCGGTCCCCCGCGCAAGTTCCTCTGGTGTGATCAGCGCCGCCTCGGCAAGCAACGTGTTCCAATTCGCGCGAGCCTGTGCCGCTGCGGCTGACTTGCGTTTGGCAGTCGTCCTAGGAAATTCACGCTTCTGTCGAATCGAAATAGGCCTGGTCAGCACCACGCGCTCATAAAGAGTTGGCTCCCGTACAAGGGGCAATTGTGGTCCGACTCCCCTGCCCTGCCCCGCGATCGCCGAAGGCACAGCCCGTCCATCGTTGCCGGCACGGGCAAGTTCTCGCGCATGGGGAATCTGAACGTTGGGCACCCGATTGAGCCACCAGGAATTCCAGGAACCGACGATCAAAAGGCTCGCGGCCGCCGCCACGCCAAACGCTGTCAACAATTGTCGCCGCCTCCGGCTCGCTCGATTCAACTTCCGCCATCGGTCGCGCAGGCGAACGATCTGGTCAGTCGTTGGCTCAGGCCATCTTGCCTCGCTCAGCAGGCGGTCGAGCGCGGCGTCGCGATCATCGTGAGGGAAACGTTCGTTCATTGTGCTACTTTTCGGCGTTCTATTTCTCGGCAAAGCCCAGATAAGGCGCGAGCCGGAGTTTTAATCGAGTTCGCGCGGCGAACAGTGTGGCGTGTACATTTTGCTCCGTGATTTCAAGCAGCCTGGCAGTCTCGGCAATCGACAGGCCCTCGAATGCGACCAAGACCATGACCTCTCGCTGCCGCGGGGGGAGCCGCGAAACTTCGGCTGCCACGTGATCCGCCAACTCGCTGGCCGCGGCTGCTGTGGGGGGTGCGACCGTTTTTACGTCGGGCAAATCAAGTGCCGTGTCGTCGAGCGACGCCGTATCGAGCGACTGCTGCCGGAGCCGATCGCGAAATACGTTAATGTCCATGCGATGGGTCTAAATCCCTCGCCGTCAGGCGAACCCTTGAGGTTTTTCGGTTTGCTATGATCGGGTGATGGAAAAGTACCGGACTGGTTCGCATAGTCGCTTCGACCTGAAGTACCATTTCGTGTGGAT